>JAQGHT010000406.1 GCA_028291565.1 Planctomycetaceae bacterium
AGTTCAATGCCGCGAGAAGATTGAATCAATTCTTGCGAAAGACTTTTCGGCAATCTGGAGAGGTTTGGTTCGCAATTGACACTTTTGCCAACTCGGCGTAACCTGCGGCCCCTTCCGATGCCCACTTTCGGGCCCAATGCTCTCCTGCATTGCTTCCTTGTCTCCTGTTTCGAACGCCATCCTGGTTGCCCTCTCATGGACGTGTTGCAACAACTTGCGTGGCTGATGAATTATGTCCTGAATGACGATCGCTTCGCGGCGAACGTGACGGCGATCGGCGTGGGATTATTTGTCGTCCTGCTCGTCTGGTTGCTACTTCGCAGCCTGCTGGCGACGTTATGGGCGACACTTTCCCGGTTGTCTCGCAACCCGTCGTTCAAGCAATTTGGCGAGCAGGCAGTAATTGGTTTGCGGAACGGCCTGTGGTGGCTGTTCGTGGGCGCCAGCATCGCAACGCTGGTTTTAGGCGGCATTTATCACCTGTTCGGCGGAGATGTCGGGCGAGAAGTGCTTGCGATCTACAATCAAATCACACCGCGGCATGTGGAGCACTGGCTGAGAACTGGTGTTTATCTCGCAGCGCTGGGGGGAACGACGTGGTACGTTTTGCGCTGGATTCGCAGAACCTGTCCCCTGCTGGAACAGTGGGCGCATCGGCGCATGGGGCTGGCACTGAAGCAATCCAATGCTCCCGAGGCCGCAAAAAGCGATTCGCTGCTAACGCACGCTTTTATCATCCTGGAACGCTACGCGAATGCGACTACGGTCCTGATCAGCCTGCTCACTGCGGGACATCTCTTAAAAATCGGAGCGGTGACGACTCCGTTCCTGGGATTCGCACTGCGCGTCACCACGGTCGTGGTCCTGGCACGGTTATTGATCCTATTGTTCCGGACGTTTGCCAAACCTATGGCCGGATATGGCGACAAATATTTCAGCACCGGGCGGCTCAATCATTACTGGGACCGCTTGGGGCGTCTTTTGCCCCTGGGTGAACGCTGCTTCGAAATGGCGGTCTATATCAGTGCCGCCACGTTATGCGGGCGAGAATTGAAATTTATCCACGCTACCGCGGATTCCGGCGAAAGGTTGGTGTTATGCATCGGCATTTTCTTCGGAACGCGAGTGCTGATTGAGCTGATGCAAGTTTTGCTCAATGAAGTGTTTGGACTTTATCGCGAAGATCATCGCGTGAGCCAACAGGCGCGGACACTGGTTCCGTTGCTGCAATCCGTGTCGCAGTACTCGGCCTATTTTGGAGGCGGAGTCTGGATGCTGAAGGTGATGGGCTTTCCGACCGAGCCGATTCTGGCCGGTGCTGGAATCGTCGGGCTCGCGGTCGGCCTGGGGGCTCAAAGCCTGGTCACCGACGTGGTTTCCGGTTTGTTCATTCTGTTTGAGAATCAATTTCTGGTTGGCGACTATGTCGAGATTGGCGGAGCTCAGGGGGTGGTCGAAGCGGTTGCCGTGCGACATACCCAGGTTCGAGATGATCAGGGAAAACTCCATATCATTCCGAACGGCCAAATCAAATGTGTGGTCAATTATTCAAAAGGGTTTTTGTTCGCCACCGTTGAAGTCAAAGTTCCCGCCGGAGCCGATGTCGATTTCTATTTGAAAGCGATGGCGGAAGCGGGACGGCAGCTGCGGAGGACGCACACAGAAGTCTTGGCTGATACTTCAATTCAAGGTATTATCGGCGCGTCACTGGCGGAAACGACGGTCCGGGCGATCACCAAAGTGAAGCCGGGATTTCACCAGCAGATCGAGAATGAATTTCGCCGTTTGTTGAAGGGAATTCTCGATCAGCAACAGGGTGCAATGATCGAACGCAGGGCGGCATGAATCGCGCGTCGGGGGTCGGGTGTTCAAATTTCAGATTTGGCCTGCCTCACAGTCTCAGGTGACGGACGACTCACCCGGCCAAATGTGAAATTTGAAGACCCGCCCCCGCCTTTCTTGGAGAGCCGTGATTCGTGACGACCGAAATTGCCGAACCGCAGCAGCCCAGCCCAGCTCCCGCCGATTTTCGGGCCCCGCCCCGTCGGCGCGCGTGGATGATCTACGCCGGAATTGCCGTGGGTTCGGTTGCGCTCGTGCTGCTGTGGAGTCTGGTCCTGAAGGATCGGTTTATTCCGAAAAAATGGGGCGTTGTTGTGCCGGGGCTGGCCTATCGCAGCGGCCAGATTTCGCGATATCTGGTCAAACAGACGCTACAGAACCATCAGATCCAGCATATCATCTGCATGACCTCGCCCGATGCGGAAGACGGTGATCAGCAAGAGGAATTGCGTGCATCGAAAGACGTGAGTGCCGATTTTGTCTACTTGCCCCTGAATGGCCGGGGTGTCGGTAAGGTGGAGCACTTCACTCAGGCCGTCACTCTGCTGGCGAAGAATATCCAGCTGCGGGAACCCGTGCTCGTGCATTGTCACGCCGGAGCCCAGCGTACTGGAGGTGTCGTCGCCGCTTACCGACTGCTGATTGAGAAGCGAACGCCTGAGGTTGTGGTTGAAGAACTGGAAGCGTATGGCTGGAATCGGCGGCGCGATCAGATACTATTGGATTTCATCAATCAGAATCTCAAAAAGGCTGCTGAGGAACTCGTCGCGGCCGGTTGCCTGGAACGCGTTCCCGATGAACTGCCAGTTCTCAAGTGAGCGCGATGACGATTGTCATTCCTACCACGGCGATGACTGTTTCTTTTTCTTTGGGCGGGTTATACATGAATCATGCCCCCAACGTCTGGCGCTCCTGACGAAGAGGATTTCGAGGTGCTATTGAAGTTTTCCAGATTATCAGTCAGGAGTCGAAACCATGTCTGCACGCTGGCGCGTTCTCTTAACGGATCGGGCCTGGCCAGATTCCTCCATTGAACGGGAAATCCTGGGCGCCGTCGGGGCGGAAGTCATTGAAGCCCCCGCGACCGATGAAGCGACGTTGTCCGAATTGGCTGCGGACGCGGACGCGATTGGAACGAATTGGGCCCAGGTGACTGCTCGTGTGATCGAACGCTGCACGCGTTGCCGCGTTGTTTCCCGTTTCGGAATTGGCTTGGACAACATTGCCGTCGACTTCGCGACGCAGCGCGGTATCCCGGTCACCAATGTTCCCGATTATTGTGTTACTGAGGTCGCGGAACACACCTTGGCCTTATTGCTGGCTGCGGCGCGCAATATTGCCTATTTCCACTTACAGACCAAGGCGGGCGAATACAATCTCGCAGCTGCTCCCCCGATGCGGCGGCTTGCCGGGCAGACTCTTGGACTCATTGGCCTGGGGCGGATCGGATCAGCGGTCGCCGAACGGGCTCAGGCATTGGGCATGAATGTTTCCGCACATACGGCATCAGGGGTCTCCCGATTGCCCGGTGTTCAGTCGATGTCCCTGGAAGAGGTTCTGCGTCAAAGCGACTTCATCTCGTTGCACGCGCCACTCACGAACTCGACTCGTGGACTCATCAAGTTACCTCAGTTGCAACTGATGAAACCGACGGCCTGGATCATCAATACTTCGCGCGGCGGATTGATTGACCCCCAGGATCTTTGGGTCGGGTTGCAGCAAAACATGGTCGCTGGTGCCGCTTTGGACGTCTTTTCCCCCGAACCACCGGATCTCAGTCAGCCACTCTATCGAGATCCTCGGGTGATTGTGACTCCACACGCCGCGTTTGTTTCGCAAGAATCGTTGCAGGAACTGAGAATGCGGGCCGCCCGACAAATCGCGGCGGTCTTGAGCGGAAAAACGCCCGAAAACGTGGTGAATGGAATTGCTTAATCAAGATCAGCCCGACTCGCTCGTGTCATAAGAAAGTCCGACCTGATGCATCTTCCTGATATTCTCAATGCCCTGATGACTCACATGCCTCCGGTGTTGCGAGTGTGTGGCGCCGTTGCCAAACAATTGCGGCGATTCAATATCGCATTGGCGGGGAAGTCGTCGGGCAGCGCGTTAACGGACGCTTTGACCCTGGCAGATTTGACCGTGCAGGAAATCATCGTCGCGGCCCTCCGCGATGCGGATCCCATTTTTCGTACCTGTCGGATCGAAGCCGAAGAGGAGAACGGGGATCTGGCACGATTTGCAACCGACAGTCCATTCACGATCGCGATCGATCCAATCGACGGAACCAAGCAATATCGAGACAAGACCGGGAACGGTTACTGCTGCATGTTGAGTCTCCGGACCGTCGAGACTTTACATTATTCGCTGGTGTTTGTTCCGGAAGAGGGGGAATTTGGCCGCTGGGTACAAGCTGTTGGAAATACCGTTGTCTGCGGTCCAGATGACCCCAGCCGAACTGCAACCGACGTCCTGCGGAGCCTCCCTGCCGTCACTCGGTACGAGAATCCTCGGCCGGATCGAATCTACTTAATTGGTTTCCAGAAAGAAGACGGGGCGAAAGCGAAACTTGTCTCGGAAACCGGCTTGCGAGGTGTCGCGCCGGATGAGATGCCCGGCGCTATTTACGATCTCATTGGCCGCGGTGAATTCGCTGGCTCCTTGATTCATACACCGAATATCTATGACTTCCCCGTGTCGCTGCAGATGTGCCGCATTCTGGGAGGTGATTCGATCTGGGTCCACAATCGCGAGAAAGTCAATTTCTCGGAGTTCTGGTTGGATGACCGCGCCGATATGCTGCGGTTACCCGGGATCGTCGCGACAAGTCCCTACCCTGATGTTTTGGAGAAGCTGGCGGCATTGGCAAAAGATTGGAACCCGATTCGATACCAAGACGCCTGACGTGTGCGTTTCGGAGTTGGATTTGAGAGTTACACCAATCTTCGCTACGGCTTTCACTGGTCCTTGACATTCCGAACCGACTTCCTGTAGCATACTCGCCGTTGTCGCGGAACGCCTTGTTCGAAGATTGGCGAGATGCCTGTTTTCGAGGCGAGGTTGTTCCGCATCCGTTGTTTTTGGACTTGATGTATTTTCGGTAACACAATGGCCGTACCTAAGCGAAGACAGTCCGTATCCCGGACGGCAAAGCGGCGTTCTCACAACGCTAAGCAACCCATCCAGTTGGAACATTGCCCGCAATGCGCGACGGCGGTCCCAAGTCACTTGGTGTGCCCGACTTGCGGCTTTTATCAAGGCCGGACTGTCGTGGAACATAAAGACGAGCAGTAGAGATAACATCTTATGCGGATCGCATTGGATGCGATGGGCGGGGATTTTCCTCCTGACCCGAACGTGATGGGCGCGATTGAGGCGCTAAAGCTCTTGCCAGAGTTGTCCGTGTCTCTTGTCGGCGATGCTCCGCGCCTGGAGCAAATGCTCGCCGAAGCAGGCTATTCGGGCAACCGAATTGAAGTCGTACCAGCCGAAAGCTGGATTACGATGGATGAAAAGCCAGCTGAAGCGGTGCGCAAGAAGCCCAAGAACTCACTGAACATCTGCTGGCAGTTGATGGCCGACAAGGCTGTTGATGCCGTCGTCAGCGCGGGGCATACCGGCGCAGTCGTTGCTGCAGGACTGCGCACCAAGCTGTTTCTGCCGGGTGTCAAGCGACCTGGTATCGCCGTGATCCTGCCGACACTCCGCGGTACAACGGTACTCATGGACGTCGGCGCGAATCCTCAAGCCCGTTCTGAGCATTTGTATCAATATGGAATTATGGGGGCGATCTTCGCCCGCGAAATTCTGGGGATTGAATCGCCACGAGTCGGCTTGATGAACATCGGCAGCGAAGACGGCAAGGGCAACGATCTTGTTCGTGAAGCCCACGCCTATCTCGCGGCCAGCCATATCCAGCACCAATATATCGGCAATGTTGAAGGTCGCGGTATTTACTACGGTGATGCGGATGTCATCATCTGTGAAGGCTTTGTGGGCAACGTCGTCCTGAAGGCCAGCGAAGCCATGGCCGACATGTTGATTCGAACGGCCGCCAAACACGTTTTGGCTCATCTGACGCACGAAAAAGAAGCCGCAGCCGGTGCATTTCGAACGCTCACACAGCAATTCGCTTATAGTGAATCGGGCGGAGCACCGTTGTTGGGTATCGACGGGATCTGCATGATCTGTCACGGGTCAAGCGATGCTCGAGCGATCACCAATGCGTTGAAGGCCGCCGCGAAGTTCAAAGATCGCAATATCAACGAGCAAATCGTTGACGAACTGGCCCGTCCGCCTGTCACGACCTGATCTGATCTCAACTTTTATCTGACAGCGCTGTTGCTGAGTTTTTGCACCCGTTGAGGTTTCGCCTCAAGGCGGCACATGCGATTTCAGGATGCTGTCCTGCGCAAACTATTAAAGCGTTTAAATCGCCCATGCCGGCTGAATCATCGCAACATACAAGCCCGAAGCGCAGGCGACTGCGTTCGAATTTATATCGTTTGATCGGTGCATCACAGAGTGCGGACGTTTCTGGTGCAACGAACGATATTAAGCTACGCTGACGCTCTGGCGTGCGGCTTTTTGAAGTTGCATTGTTCTTGTCGCACTACGCCACCGCCGACCCCGTGTCGGTGGAGCGCTGATTGACGAGCTAACTCAAATTCCCGGAAAGTGCTTGCTCAACGTGTGGTCTGTTTTGCCCCTCTGCCGCCGCGAACCAACCATTTTCTGATGATTGAGCATTCTGTCGCGGCGGCAGAGGGGCAAAACAGACATGAGCGTTGAGAAGCTCTTCAAATCGTTTGTTTTAGCTGGCCAATCAGCGCTCCACTGACGCGGGGTCAGCGGGGGCGGGATTCGTAAACGGTACGCCTGCCTGTTCCACCTAAAAGCTGCGCAACTTCGAAGCTTGTGCTTCGGACGGTGAATCATCCGGGTGGTTCGCGGCACTGATTTCTGAAACACAGAGTCACAGAGGCCGCAGAGTCTCCCAACGGAATTTCTCTGTGTCCTCTGTGGCTCTGTGTTTCAAGATCCTCTGTCGTGAAAAATGCTGGCAGTTCGGGGCCGAGAATATTCATAGAACCGGCGAAAACATCCGGCAGAAGTTTTCCGCCAGCATGGTTAACCACGGTCGTTGATCCCAGCCTTGCGGCGAAATTCGTTTTGCCTTGGGCAAATCGGCTTCGAAGTGTCGTTCCAATTCGCTGGCATGCCTGACACCGTACAAAATCACACCGACCTCAAAATTCAACAGCAAACTGCGCGCATCGAAATTGGGGGTCCCGACGAAGGACCAGACGCCGTCGATCGTGAGCGTCTTGGAATGCAGCAGCCCACCTGTATATTCGTAAATCTCGACCCCATTGGCCAACAAAGTGTCATAATAAGACCGCGCCGCGTAGACTGTGGTCAGATGAGCACTATTTCCTGCCAGCAGCAGTCGGACCCGCACACCACGCTGGGCCGCGGATTCCAAGGCGGCAACAAGTGGTTGCGTCGGGACAAAGTAGGAGGTCGCGATTGTGATTCGCTGCTCTGCTTCATTGAGCGCGGCGAAAAACAGCGAGTGCAGGACTTCTGAATCTCCGTCTGGTCCGCCGGCGATCACTTGCGCTGTCTGGTCGCCCTTGTCTGACGCGTCGGGAAATAGTTCCGGGGCCGTCAATTGTTCTCGGGTCGCGAAAAACCAGTCCTCGACAAAGACCTGCTGTAGCTGCAAGACGGTCGGACCGCGCAATACCAGATGTGTGTCGCGCCAGTAACCGAATGACGAATGACCAAGGTATTCGTCCCCGATATTCATGCCACCGGTAAAACCAATCTGGCCGTCTACGACTACGATCTTGCGGTGACTCCGCAGGTTGATCGACCAGCGTTCGCGAAAAGTCGGCCCCGGAAGGAAAGGTGCGACTTGAATTCCGGCTTTAAGCATCGGTTCCAGAAACTTGCGACGGATCCGCATTGATCCGAGCGCGTCGTACAGGAATCGGACCTTGATCCCTTCCTGGGCCTTTTTGATGAGTAAATCGCGTAACTCAGTACCGCTGACGTCGGGTTGCCAGATGTAGTATTCGAGATGAATCGAGTGCGTCGCGTTGTCGATTGCGTCCTTAATCGCCGCGAAGGTCTCCGGAGTCTTCGCAAAGATCTGAACGGAGTTCCCTAACGTGGGTTGCGTCTCGCCGAGCTTGCTCGCGAGGCGGGCCATTTGCCGTAAATGGACATCCGGTAGCTCCGTCGGCAAGACCTGAAATTGGATCAACTCCCGCATTTGGTCGGCCAACGCATCACCGGCCTGCCGTTTCGAGGCTGTTCGACGCGCGACGCGATTGATCCCCAAGAGCAGAAACAGCAGGCCGCCAAAGCAGGGCAGCAGCAGGATCACAAACACCCAGGCCACGGTGGAGATCGGTTGGCGTTTCTTCCTCATCAAGACGACGGGCAATAACAACAACGTTAACAGGTGTCCCGAAAGAATCACCAGTCCCGCAAAACGATTCGCCCAGAGTACTTCAAAAAAGACCCGTTCACCACCCAGGAATTCCCACATGCTGTGCAATGAAAAGTAAGACATGGACACTTTCA
>JAQGHT010000418.1 GCA_028291565.1 Planctomycetaceae bacterium
CCGATGCCATGGAACGTTCGGGAGGCTGCGTGAAAGTACTCCGCATCCAGAAGAAGGGAATCGACGATTTCAAAGTCATATCGGCAGGATTGTCCTTACGAAAGTAGGTCGACATTTCGTTGACATAGTCATCGTAAGATTGCCCTGGCGACCGGCTTTGCGATACGAGAATCCCGGCCACAATTTGATCATAAGGCAGGTTCTCTTTGAGTCGCTTTTCCAGCCAGTGGAAGTAGATTGAGGAAATCTTCTCGCCAATTTGACGTTCCTGATTATTGAAACTCGCTGGACTGTTTCCCAGCACGTCACTCAGCCGGGTTGCCCACCAGGCGGCGTAGGCCGGACGTTCCAGCAATTCATCGATCTTCTTGACTCGCTTGTCTGATGTTTGATCGGCCAGGAATGTCTCGATTTCTTCGGGCGCCGGCAGAGTCCCGGTCAAATCCAGACTGACGCGACGCAAGAATTCTGCGTCCGTACAAAGGTCCGAAGGGACCATGCCCAAGATCTTTTGTTTCTGCACGACCAGTTCATCGATTTTGGTCGGTGTCGGAACGCTCGGATATTTGTCATCGACCTGGCCGCTTACCGGCAGCAGTGTCTGAACGGGGACCACGCCATTGTCGTAAAAGGCCACAATGTGTGTGTCGCCGACGCCCAATGATTTCACCAGCCCATTGGCGTCAACTTCACTGACGGATTCATCATTCGTTCTGAAGCGACAGAGCGGCGTCACGTCTTCGCGCAGTCCATCCCGCCACACGGCAGTCACTTTCAACTGCAGCGTTTCTCCCACTTTACTAAAGATAATCTGAGTGGGCGTCACTTCGAGACGCTCGAATCCAATGTCATGCTCATCGACGCCGATGGCACCTGATTTGATCCAGCGAGTCAGCAGTTTGTGCTCCCAGCTGTCGGGCTCCATCCTTTTGCCGCCCTTGTGAGGCACGAGCAATGTGGGTTTCAGCAGCATCAGGCTTTCGGGCGCGTCAGCGACATTGGCGCGTGGATGATCCCCTTTCAGCAGTGCTTCATGATCGGACTTGAAATCGTATCCAAACAAAGACAGTCGAAAACCGCCCTGACCCTGAAATGACCCATGACAAGCACGTCCATTGCAACCCAGGCGCCCCATCAAGGGCAGGACATGCCGTTGAAAGCTGGGAGTTTCCTGGGTCTCTCCGGCGAATCGCTCATTGGCCGGCTTCAGGACGTCGGCAGCCGGTAGCATGCCAACAATGCCGAACAACGTGAAGATGATCGTCCCGATGTGCTTCATCGATTCTGTTCCTTCTTTTTCATCTTGGGCACCGCCGGTTTGTCCCGGCTACTCTGCTTCAGCAGACGTTCGTATTCCTGCTCGACCGACTGGTCCAGAGATTTCGTGGATTTCTCAATATCCTTGTCAATTTGAACCAACCGTCCTTTGAGCGATTCCTTCTCGAACTGCATCAAACGCACACGGTTGTCTGCCTTCTTGCGAATCGCGTCCTTGAGACTCTGTTGCAACTCCGGTTCCGGCTCCATGACCAACCGGGCCGCGAGCAAGCGGACGTTGGAATTCAATTTCCAGGCTTCCAATTCCAGGTCATATCGAGCAGGCTCACGCAGTCGAATGTTGTCTAACCTTTCGCTGGTGCGAAACAACTCGCGAACGGCTCGCTGATATTCCTTGGGATTGGACATTTTCAAGGGCGAAATCAGACCGACGAGTTCCGGATGGTGCTTCGAGGCAAAATCGAGAGCCTGTGCTTCATGTTCGGCGGAGAATTCGCCGCCCTTAGGATTTACCGGCTTGGAATTCTCAGCTTTCGAATTGCCGCCCACTTTCGGATTGCCCGTTTCTTTTGAGTGACTGACATCGCCAGTTTTCTCTGCGGCTTTGGAGCCACTTCTATTCTTGCCCTTCACACTGGGGTCCTTTTCGACAGGGCCCTCTTCGCCAGGATTATCAGCAGTCTGTTTCTCGGACTGTTTTTTTGCCCCCGCCTTACCTCCGGGAACTTTCATTTCAGCAGACTTATTTTCGCCACTTGATTTCGCGGATTCGCGGTTCTTCGCGCCCGGATCAGTCGTGTTTGCTTTTACCTGTTTCGCAGGCGTTGGATCGGTCTGGTCAGGTGCTTTGGAATTTTCTTTCGGATCAGACTCCTTAGCATCCACCTTTGAAGAGGAATCGCTTCTTGGCGCAGCAACCTTTTCTGGCGTACCTGGATCACTCCAGACAAGGCCCGTCGAACAGACAGGGACTCCGAGCAGGCAAATCGTTACGAACCGCCAGCAGGACTGAGAAAGCAGGCTTGCATTAGACAAGTTGCCAGCAGGATGCTTCCGCTGTAGCTGCGAACAGGATTTCGACAAGAGACTCATTCTGAACCTTTAGTCCTGCAAGACTTCGCCTTCGGGATCACCCATCTCGCGCTGCCGTTCCGCGACTGCGGCCAACATCCACCCCGGAACTGCCTCACCATCATTTTCGCCATCCAACTCGGAGACACCTGCCGCCAGGCTGTGCGTCTCTAAAGCCTGCGAATCCCCATTCAAAACGTCAGTCGGCCGCAACGAGACCAATTCCGTGGTTGCCGTCGCACCACTCACGTCCCGCTCACTTGCACCGTTGTTCAATTCCGGAGCCGTTTCCGCACCGTCAATCCAGAGAGAAACCAGACCAGCGGTCATTTCCGAGGCGTGCTGACGGTGTGCTTCTGGCCGTCCGCTCCCCATCCAACTCGTCATCAATGCCAGACAGGCCGCGGACCCCAGCAGAGCGAGAACGTGCCATGACACCGCCGGTCGACGCGATTTCCCCGTGGGAAATACTCTCGCGTCAGCGGCTGTCATTTCGCGTTCTGGTTTTTTCGGGGAAACAGAGCCACGCGCCCCTTCAGGCCGCAGGTCTTGTCTTGATGCAGCATCGGCAACCACGGAATGAGGCAGACCGAAGTTGGAATTGGCAGTGACCGAAGAATTTGCCATTTCCCATTCACACGCAGCGACCATCTGGCCGAGCAGCACGGCTTTCGCCAAGGCTTCGCCGGCAGCAAGATCATTCGCGAGACGCGATTCGAAGGCAACCAATTCGGTGCCGTGCAATTCCCCGGCAGCGTACTGAAACGCCAGCCAATCCAGATCGCTCTGCAGAGAATTTTCGAATACCATGATTTGTCATTTCGTTTGACGTCGGACAGGCATTCAACCCGTCACGAAAAACAGTCAGACTGGAAACCAGCCTTATAAATCGGAAAACTCGGTCAATTCCCGACCCAGCTTTTGAATTGCCGTTCGCATCCTGGAGACCACTGTCCCCATCGGGACACCAATTTCTTTCGCAATTTCCGCGAACGTTTTGTCCTCGTAAATCTTCATTCGTACAATAACTCGCAGCTCATGGGGCAGCGTCTCGAGTTGCTCCCGCACCCGTTCCACTGCTTCTGACCTCAAGATTTTCCCGTCAGCACCTTCGACGCTTCGAGAAACATCCCAAGCCACCCGGCGAGTCACCCGCTGATCAATCTCTTGACGCCGCCGAACCTGCATCGCTTCGTGATAAGCAACTCGAAACAACCAGCCTTTGATCGTCTCCGCCTGGGCAGTATGTCCCAATTCGGAGGCTTTCAAAAACGTGGACTGCAGAACTTCAGCAGCCAGATCCGTGTCGCGTAACACGCCGGTCAGGAACGCCCGCAACTCACTGGAATACTCCAGATAAAGTTCCGCGACGCGAGACGAATCTAGTGAGCCTGCACTCAATGTGGTCTCGGTGTGAAGTCTCAGTTTCCCAGTCGCAGTTCCTGCCGCCGCGTCAGTTCTCTCAAAGTACGATGGTTGAGCGACGCGTTTTTGTGATGCAACTTTCAAAGAAATTCCAAAGCCGAATGCATCAGGAAGTATCTATGCGACAACACGATTACGAACTAACTTCACTTGAGATTGTATCGAAACTTACGGCAGTGTATCAGGATAGGGTCAGGCACCGCAGAATTCAGTCTTGCAGGGAAATAATCCTGGTATTGAAATCGCTTTCATCCCGCCAAATCTGAACACTGCGGTGCCGGCCCCTGAACGAGCGGCATCTTCCGCCACAAACACAGCAGGCCATGCGACTTGCGTGACAGCAGCGACTCACTTGTGCGAGTGATGGGAATGACAGGGATTTTGCGCATCGTGGGTTCCATACCACTCTCCTGAGAAGTTTCAGATGCAATCCGAACGCTTCACTGCGCGAACATCTTCCGACGAACCCACTGATGCAGAGGGCTTCTGTGAGCGCGGAATCGCACGAATCGACCAAAATGATGTTGACGGGGGAATTGCGGACTTTGATATAGCCATCACACTCCGATCAGATTTTGTCGAAGCACTGGTTCATCGTGGAAATGCTTTCAATTCAAAAGGCCAATTTGAACGGGGATATGAAGATTTCACAGAAGCGCTTCGCATCGATCCAGCAAGTGACTGGGCCTATTTGCGGCGCGGCTACAGCCTCATGGAGCTCAATCGATTTGACGAAGCCCTGCTCGACCTGAACGAGTCGATCCGATTAAATCCCAAAAACTGGAAGGGTTTTAACAATCGCGGAGTTGTATATGCCCGCATGTTGGACTTCGAAGCCGCGATATTTAATTACAACGCTGCACGCGAGCTGGATAACGACCCGAGAATTCTCTCAAACCGCGCAGCCGTATTCTTTGAGCTTGGAGAATTTGACAAGGCCGTCGCCGACTGCTCAGAACTCATTCGCGTTCACCCCGACAACCTCGATTGGCTGCTCCGTCGTGGAGATGCATATGGCCAGCTGGAACAGCATGACAATGCGATTGCCGACTATTCCGCAGCCTTGAGATTTCAACCTGACGAGGTCGATCTGTACGCCAAACGCGGCTATATGCATGACAAAGCACAGAATTTCGAGGCAGCCATTGCGGATTACTCGGAGGTTATTCGGCGCACTCCGGACAATTCGATGGCGCTACTAAATCGAGGCCATGCCCGATATAGACTAGAACAATACGATCGAGCCCGTCTGGATTATGATGAGGTCATTCGCCTTGACTCCGCGTGTGCTTCGGCATTTCTGTATCGAGGAATCTGCCTGGCCTTTGAGTCGAAAACTGAACAAGCAATTTCTGATTTCACGGAATCAATCCGGCTTGATTCGACAAACGCGGTCGCTTATCGGCAGCGAGCCGAAGCATGGGATAAACTTCTAAAATTCGATAAGTCAGCCGCCGATTTTGAAATCGCCGAACAACTCGAAGAGCGAGATGAATCCACCATGACCGAACACAAAACGGCAATATTTCAAATTTTACGAGACCACTTCGATCCGATTTCACTGGATCAGTTAACAATCACGGAACGCCAGTTTCCGCGACGGGTTCGCGTCGATTTACAGCGGGCAATTGACAGCCTGATTCAGGAAATGAAAGTCATTCACTTTTCGGGAGTCCGCAAACAGAACTCGCACAATGGAATCGACTTCGCGGAGCTGGTGGTCACTGACCGCAACGATCTACCTCTGGCCGTGCCACCGCAGTATGAGGAAGTGGACATTGGAGATGATCGTCCAATCCGATGTTTGAAAGCGGGGCTCTGGTTGATCGAAGTAGAAGGCAACCGCTTTGCCGTATTTCTGGACCCGGAATCAATGATGCCGATCCGTGGGAAGTATGTGCGATACCAAGTCGCCACAATCAATGATCCAACTGGCACTCAACTCGCCGACAAATTCTTCCGGCACCTGGAAAGTGCCGTCAAGGAAGCGCAGTCTTATCGCGGTAAAATCCTGTCACTCGAGCAATCTGACAGATATACCGGTGAGTCATCTGGTATCAAGGTCCACAAATTGCGTACGGTGAATCGAGAGCAAGTCATCCTGCCGCGAGCGACGCTCGAATTGCTGGAACGCAATGTGATCCAATTCGTCCAGCAACGTCCGCGATTGGCTGAATTGGGACTTTCGACGAAGAAAGGACTGCTGTTCTACGGACCACCTGGAACAGGTAAGACGCATACTATTCACTACCTCGCGGGGATCTTGGATGGGACGACGACACTGCTCATTTCGGCAGGGCAGGTTGGACTGTT
>JAQGHT010000436.1 GCA_028291565.1 Planctomycetaceae bacterium
CGGTCGAACTGGGTTCTTTCGCGGCCAGTTCGTTAAACTTTGCACTAATTTGCGGCGAGACGATTTTCTGATCGCCCAGCCAGCGGATGGTCCAGCTGCGAACGTGTTCACTCACATGATCGAGCAACTTCAACGCCAGCGTTTCCGTCATCCCACCGCTGACGGCTAACGCCCACAGCGTCCGGACGACCAGACGTTCGTCCTGAATCTGACTGAGGTCGGCTTCGAGTTGCGGGATTACCGCCGGGTCGCGACGTTCCGCGAGGACTCGCAACGCTTCCCGCCAGTACCACGCGTTCGGATGTCGGAGCAAGGCCACCAGCTGGGGCGAAGTCTGCTTGCTGGTCGACACGAAATCGCCCGGCAATTTGCCCAGCGGCTGCGGTTTCGTGCCCGTCGGTACGACCCGCCAGATCCGGCCAGTCTCATGCGGCTGGTACCATTGAGTGATATTCTTGGGGCTGGAATGGGCGATGTGATTGTCGCACCAGTCGGCCAGGTACAACGCTCCGTCGGGTCCTACGAGATTATCGGCCGGACGAAACCACGGATCGCTCGAAAGGATAAAGTCTTCCTGAAAATGGGTCTCAAACGTCGACCCGGCCGGCTTCAGAGCTGCGACTCGCATCGCGTTGACTCGCAGATTGGGATAGATCACCTTGTCATTGAAACGCTCGGGAAACAAGCCTCCCTGATAGATCACGCAGCCACCGGTGAGCGCGCTGCCCAGAAATCCGAGATGTTTGACCGGCGGGAAATATCCGAATGAGTAAGGATTATGCAGCGGTCCGTGCTTGCCAAAGCCTTTGATGTAATAGGCTCCCTGGATGTGATGGCACAGCGGTTCGGTCGTGTTGCCCCCCGCGAACAGCCGGCCGAAGGGATCGAAATCGATGCCCCATGTATTGCCGCCGCCTTCCGCAAACAGTTCGAATTCGTGCGTTCGAGGATGATAACGCCAGATCCCCTGCTGAAATTCAATGCCCCGAATCTTCGCGGTGACGGTGCTGCCTTGAGCTCCATAAAGCCACCCATCGGGCCCCCACGTCAACGAGTTCGCGAACGCATGCGCGTCGTGCATTCCGAAGCCGGTCAGCAAGACTTCAGGCGGACCATCAGGAGTATCATCATGATTCTTATCCGCGTAATACAGCAGGTACGGCGGCTGCGTCACATACACGCCGTCATAGCCCAAGGCCATTCCCGACGCGAGATTCAGATCATTCAAGAAGTCCTTGGAACGATCCGCCACGCCGTCGCCGTTGGTGTCTTCGAGAATGGTGATGCGGTCCCGCCCTTTGGGACCGTTGGGGGGAGGCTCGGGAACTCGATCGTAAGTCGTTCTGAGGTATTGATCGACTTCGACCGGCTTCAACCCATTGGGATGAGGATACTGCAAGTACTGCAGGACCCACAGGCGTCCGCGCTCGTCGAAGGTGATGCTGACCGGTTTTCTCACGAGCGGTTCCGCGGCAACGAATTGCACTTCCAGACCCGTGGCCACTTTCATTTTGGTAATGGCTTCAGCCGGCGGTGGTGGCAGCGGAATGGCCGGTTGAGCGACCGCGACCGGTTGAGCAACAGCAACAAGGGGTGCGGCCAGCAGCGCGAGGCACAACGAAAGCAAAGCAGGTCTGAGCATCGATCGTCTCTTGGGATGGAGAGGCAGGGAAATTCATGCGGGCGCAGCAGGTTGGTCAATCAATCGGCGATGATCTACGATAAGCCAAACGCACGAGGAACTCCAGCGCGGATCGAACGAGGGGGGTTCTGGACGATGATTTCTCCATAGCCAAGGTTGCCTAAACCTTGGGCCTCGAACCAAGAACGGCACTAACCACCCCAAGCTCTGGCGAGATTGGCTACAGAAATCGCTCTCGAGGTAGCCGCCTGCCGTCACGCGGGGGCATTCTCGCCAAACAGCACCTGGCTGACCCATTCATTGCGAAATTGACCTTGTGGATCGTATTTCACACAGATTCGGCGAAATTCCTCGAGCCTCGGATAGAGTCGTTCGGCTTCGGTAGCCGTCAGGGGACAGACCTTCCCCCAATGCGGGCGGGCGTCGAACAAAGCTGCCATGCTGTGTGTGAGAAACTCGGCCAGGTCGAAAAAAGTCTGACGCCGGGAAGGCCAGGCATAGCTGATGAAACTTAATGCGTAACAGTCCGATGTCTGTCCCGCCGACATGGAGATCAAGGTTTCATCCGGTTGTACGCGCCGCACGCAAATAAAATAATGATGTGTGTAAGTTCCGGCTTTCTGGTCCAGCATCTGCCACAAATCGAGCGCCTCGAGCTTTGTTCGCAGTAATCCATTGATGGCGTTCGCTCGGCCGTCCAGATACTCCAAGGTGGCCCGCACGAAATCCATAGCGTCCGCCAGATTCTGGCGACTCACAAAGAGCTCAATTTCAATGTGGCGAAACAACTCGTGTTCCATCACTAATAAGGCCTGAGATTTTCCGGCCACTTTCCAGTTTTGAATGACCGTAACCGGAGCGATCCAGCGTAGGAACGTGTGAATCCAGAATCGCCGGCCGATGACTTTGACCAGACACCAGATGGCAACGTGCAGACCAATGTCAAACACCAGAAATGTGTACCAGCCGTAGAGTGTCGACATGAGGTTGGCCTGTCGAGTGACGACGCGACGATGCTGCGCGAAAAATTCCCACAGCCAGGGCAGCCAGTAGAATTGTTGCAGCGGGAATTCGTCTTCCAGGGCCAAGATCTCATCCAGCGTCTGATATCGTCGAAAGGATTCCTCGATCGAATATTGTGGGACACAACGCAGGCCAACGGAAACCACGATTCCCAGACAGCCGAGTGCACAACGCGCCGCCTGCAAGTCGGGACCGTTTGTGATGGTGTGTATGACTGGTTGCCCGGTTGTGGAATCGTAGTTGGCGACGCGAACTTCTTCGATATAGTGGGAAATGCTGTGCTTTCCCGATCCGTGAGTACCGGTTGAACAGGAACCGGCTAGCGATTGTTCGGTAATCAGGCCAATCGTGGGGAGAGTCATTCCCGCCTGAGACTCCAGTTCCGACAAAGCGCGCTTGATCTGGCAACCGCCGCCGATCAAGGCCCAATCTTGTTCGGACCGACGTTCGATACGCACGGAATTGAAATGTCGCAGATCGATCAGAGCGTCATCTGTGGCAACCACGCGGCTCCACGAATGCAGGCGTCCGGCAACGCGGATCTTGCGTCCGCGAAGCTGTTCCAAAACTGCGAGCAATTCCTGTTCATCTCGCGGCGTATAAACATCGCGGGGTCTGAATTTGAGATTCCGTCCAAAATTCGTGATCCACGATTGACGGCGCGCGGCTTGCGGCATGAGGGATGCTTTGCGAGAAAATCAGAGGGCGCAGTTGAAAGCCGAACACGCGACCCCAGAACGTCTTGAGTCACGGCATAAGGACCAGACCACATGGTAGCCAATTTTCCACCCAACGTAACTCCGCAGATTGCGTTACGGTGTTTGATTGATTCTCCCCTCGCCTCGGTACTCCGGGGATTGGGGGGCAGGAAATCGTCCTTTTCTCAGGAATCTTTTGATTTCTCGACCGGTGTAGAGACCAATGCGCTCGTTTTGAAGTTGCGATTTCTCTATGCCACTACGTCACCACCGACCCCGTGTCGGTGGAACGCTGACTGGCAGGCTAAATCAAATCCCCTGAAAAATGGTGGCTCAACGTGTGGTCTGGTTTGCCCCTCTGCCGCCGCGACCAAACCGCGTACTAATGATCGAGCGTGCTATCGCGGCGGCAGAGGGGCAAACCAGACATGAGCGTCGAGAAATTCTTTGATGCGTTTGTTTTAGCTGGCCAATCAGCGCTCCACTGACGCGGGGTCAGTGGGGGCGAAATTCGCGGACGATACGCGTGTCTGCCCCTCATCAAAATATCGCAACTTCAAAATGCAGCGCCGGGGTGGCGGGGGATTAGTGAATAGACTCAAATTTGGGGCGATTCAGGCCCCCTCGCCCGAAGTCTCGCGACACTTCAGTACCAACCGACGTCATCAACATCCGCAGACAAACTCTATGCTCGCGTGGCATTATCTAGCTGCAGATGTCACAATCTGGCTGAATTTGGACACAACTTGCAGCGAGGCATCACGTGTTGTTTCTCCCGTCGGAGCGTGGGTTTGCCAAAGCGCATACCCGTTATCTGTTCTTGAATCCGGCCTATCATCCGGAATCCCGCGCTGCTTACGACGCCATGATGTGTGTCGATCTGGATCAGGCGGATGCGGAAGCGGCATTGCCGAAAGTCGAGGT
>JAQGHT010000453.1 GCA_028291565.1 Planctomycetaceae bacterium
GAGAGTGATTTTCACAGTGCCAGGCGAATAGAAGTGTGACCCCGACAATGGAAGCCATTGCCATTATCACCGCTATTATGATTCCCTGGAACAAAAGGGGCATTTGCGCAATCGTTCCCAACAACAATACCAAACTACCCGACAGCTCAATTTTGTCCCAAGTTTTCATACATCACTCTCAATTCACACCACTTCACGCACCACAACGCGGTTGCCGTTCACCTCGATGACTTGAATCGGCTTGCCCGGGTCGATGAAGGGACCTTCGCTCACGACGTCCACCATGCGATCCCCGAACTGGGCCTTGCCGGAAGGGCGCAGAATCGACACGGTGTTCCCCGTTTCCCCGATCAGCGAGGCGTTGGGATTGAGAATATGATGCATGCCTTCGGCGGCAGTGGCCAGTTCAGGCCGTAACAGAGGCACGCCGCTCGCACCAGGTGTCGCACCACCTGGCGGCACAAGCACCATGCGGTTTAGTAACGGCATCCGTGGCAAGAATCTGCTGAGCGCGAACGCAATGACAACGCAGCCCACTAGAGAACCTCCTAGAGTACTCAGGTGATCGGCCAGTTCGCGATAGTCGGCGCTCGAGGTCGGAATAAAAAACGTCTGACTCGCTAGTATCAGAGCAGCCAGCACCATAATCGCACCCGAGATACCAAATACGCCAAATCCAGGAACAACGAAGACTTCCAGTGCGATACAACCCAGCCCCAACAGGAACAGCATGACCTCCAGCCAGTCTGCAGTCCCGCCCAGGACTCGAGACCAGAAGAACAGTCCGAAGCAGACACAAGCGATGATAATAAACAACCCCGACGGGACGTGCATTTCCGCATAAATGCAGATGAAACCGATGACGAGCAACATGCCCGTTACGCGGCCGTCATTCAGCAGGAAAACCAATGAATCGACCCAGGTCGGTCCGACGGGGGGCAACGATTCCGCGACGGGAATTGCATAGCGTTCTTTGAGTTCATCAAAGCTGCTGACTGGTTCCTCTGCGATCTTCAATTCATGGGCTCGGATGCCGTTGACCAGCAGTAATTCCGGTTTTCCGGTCTCGTCAACCCTGGCTCCTTTGACCCAGTCGCCGTTGGCGGAATGGATCTCGTCATCCGACATGAATGAGATTTCGCCATTCTCTTTATTCGTTACTTGAAACGCGATCTGATCTTTGTCGGCCATGGCCAGAATGATCGATGCGGGGCGCTGTTTCTTTTCCGCAAGTGATTTCATGACGTTAGAAAACGTACCGAGCATGTCCTGAGCTTGCGCTGGAGCTACGACCGGGGCTGGCGGAGGTGGCTGACCACGTCGTCCACGCGGTGGTGGTGGAGGTGGTCCCATGGGCGGCAAAGACGTCATCGACACATTGCCGATCTGGGCGTCTGGATGCATCACGATGTCATCACAACCCAAGGCAATAACCGCAGCTGAACTGGTGGCCTTCGCCGGGATATAAGCAACCGTGCGGACTTTCTTCGGATCCAGATCGGCGATATTTCCCGCCAACGTCAAAGCCACATCCAGTCGGCCGCCTGGAGAGTCGATTTCAAAAATGATCAGGTTTGCGCCTTCGCCGAGCATTCGTTTGATTTGACGATTCAAGAACTCTTCCGACATGCGGCTGATATCGCCTTCAATACGAATGCGGCGGGCGACGAGTTCCGAGCCAGCGGAAGGATCTTCGCGCAAGGCCTCCCGAGGCAATCCGTAAACCTTCGCGATATCAACCCGCGCTTCGGCGACTTGAGAACACAGGAAGTTCCCATTGCGGGCGGTTGAACCATTGAACAATCCTGCCGACCCAGCTGCTTTCACCGTCTTATGGTCGTCGATGATCACTCGGTCGTCGATCAATTTCTGCAACTGCACCGGAGTGACAAGATCAGTCTCGGAGATAGCGTTTGCACCAGCGCCCACTTTTTTACGAACCAGAATGACTTCTTCGCCGGGGTCCATCATGCCCCGCACGACGGCATTTGTCAGCAAGGGGTTGTGACGACGCGCGACCAGGGTTTCGACATAGGCCTGTACGTCACGATCGACGGGCTTGCCGCGGCCCATATCCCCCAATCCCGCTTTGGGATGCATGATGATGTCATTGCAGGCGAGCACCGGAATGACGTTAAAGCCACGAACATCCTTGGGAATCCAGGCGACCGTACGGACTTCCCGAAGTTGTTCCGAGAGAAACTTGGCCAGCTCCCGCACATCGCCAAATCGGCTGGGCCCGTCCTGGAACTCCAGAACGAGTATCGCTTTTCTTTTTTCAGCTTTCGCTTTCTCTTCCAGCAGTTTTGCCAAGCGGCTGATTTTGGCATACTTCTTAGCGTCGATCACGCCGCCGACTGTGATGAATTGTCCCAGCGGGGCATCGGCCTGTTCTGCCGCCTTTTCCTGGGCCGCCAGTTGAGGGACGGGGAGAGCATAGCTGCCCCGAATGATAAATAGTCCGACGACGACGGCTAGCACGCAACGCGACCACTTACAGTGACCGTATTGCACTGTCCGCAACCAGGGGGCGATCCACCGAGAATGAGACCTGCTGGGATTCATCATCACTTCTCCCGGGGAATTCTTTGCAACTTGCTGCCTGCTGTGCTGCCGCGGATGGCTCGACAAAACATTTCGAGCGATTTTGACCGTCGACTTCTGGTATCAGATCTGCTTTATCTTACGCAAAAGCGATACCACTTGCGAAAGCATTCTGATTTCTGGCTTGGGCAGGGCAATTTTTCGTCGCACGAACCAACCCAGCAGATCAGATACTTCCCCGCCAGGTTCGGACATTCGATCGATAATCAAAAGGACGCCGCCGTGTCCCAGCTCATTTTCCAGCCTCTGGCACTGCAAGTTCGGAAACAAATCGACCTAAATGTCCCGAGACAAATGAGATGCTGGTGGGTACGCATTATCGAAGAAACCCGCACTTCGATTATAAATCAACCGCAGTGCCAGTCAAACTCAGAAGGAAAACGTGGAAACGACCAGTTTGGATCACCGGCTACAAGTGCAATTTGACTGGTCTTCAGGATTTGATCACAACATACTGGTAAATAGGATGTTAAGTTGCCCAATCAAATCCCCGGCGGTCGCAATGCCCTGTTGCAGCCTTGTCATGGCAACAGGATCAGAGAAGTCAAAGTCGCATGCCGTGAACAAGACAGGAGGCTCAACTAACGATGCGAACGAGGATTGAAAAACGAGTCGTGCGGAGGTCTTAACCTCAGCGGGACAAGGCCGATGGTGAGTCGCTTAGGAAAAGTGTCAACTACCCTGCTTTTTCCTGTCGTTTGACGGCATCATAGATCGCTTCCATTTCTTCCAATGACGTCTCGCGCATCGTGCCGCCTGCAGAAATCACCTGGCGCTCAATGGCCTGGAAGCGACGGGCGAACTTGTCGTTGCTGCGGCGTAATGCGTCTTCGGGACTGATCCCCCAGCGACGGGCAATATTCGCGACTACGAATAGCACGTCGCCCAATTCATCTTCCATACGATTCAAACGCGCGGCATCTGGTGCTTGCGGAGCGTCCTGGGGGAACTGCGTGGCCTCCACACTCGCACGATCAGTCGGGGGTGGGCCCTCAGGAAAAAACTCCACGGCCAGTTCCTGGATCTCCTCGTGCAGTTTGGCCCACAGAACTTCGCGTCGCGGCCATTCGAATCCGACTTTGGACGCCTTGGTCTGCAATCGGACTGCCCGCGCCAGGGCAGGCAAGGCCAGCGGAATCCCGTCGATCGCGGAATCCCTGCGTTTTTCCAGCTGCTTGACGTGTTCCCAGTTGCGCAAAACCTGGTCAGCGGTATGTGCCTGCCCTGTACCGAATACATGCGGATGCCGTCGAAACAACTTGTCGGTGATTCCGGAAATGACGGGGATCAAGTCGAATCGCCCTTCATCCGCTGCAATCTGTGCATACAAAACGACTTGCAACAATAGATCGCCAAGCTCTTCGGAAATTCCCGGAGTGTCATCAGCATCAATGGCTTCGAACACCTCGTAGGTCTCTTCCAGAGTAAAAGGTTCAATCGTCTTCAAAGTTTGCTCGCGATCCCACGGACACCCATCGGGCGCACGCAATCGAGCCACGACTTCGACCAATCGCCAGAATTCCTGCTGTGTCCGAATCGCATCAGGGGGAGTACCAGGAGTTGGGGCAGGGGACATGTCCGGGAAAACCTCGGTTTGATGTTGGATAATGGAAATCGGCCAAAGAGTGCCAATTCACAGACCGAGTTTAAGTTCGCGATCGAAAAATAACACGCGACTCATCCCCCAGCTGTTCCCCTGATTTGTCCGCAAACTCGGAATTGACGCTCACGCCAACTCGCTGGAATCGGGTTCTGAGTGATTCAACCACGAGTATGAGCAGGAGCAGAAAATTCAGATGGTCGCAGGGTAAGCCCTATCAGGTCGCTAAAGATCGGCATTGAGTTAACGGCCACTCCCCATTACAACCGGAGTGTGAAACAGAATTGCTGAAACTGTCCGAGGGAGCAATCCGGCCATATGCTACGCTATCTCATTCGACGCAGCCTGATTGGTTTGCTGACGCTCTCGCTGATTACCTTCATTATTTATGCCCTGATTCGGCAGATGCCAGGTAACCCCGCGACGGCCCAGATTGCCGAAATGGGCCTCAATAAGCGGATCACCGAAGAGGACATGGAGCGTATTAATCGCAGCTACGGCTTGGATAAGCCCTGGCATCAGGGTTACATGGAGTGGGTTCGGCGACTGCTGACGCGGCGCGATCTTGGGCGGTCATTCACTCATAAAAAGCCGGTTTATGCGTTGATCAATGAGCGTGTTGGTCCAACGCTGCTGCTGTCCTTGACATCGTTGATGCTGAGTTACGTGCTGGCTGGACCGCTGGGCTTGTATTCCGTCGTCCGAGCCAATCGAACCGACGAACGCATCATGAGCACCTTCTTGTTCATGATCTACTCGCTCCCCACATTCGTTGCGGCTCTCGCATTGCTGTATTTTTTTTACCAGCGACTCGGCTGGTTGCCGTTGCGAGGCATGAGCAGCGAGAACTTTGATTCAATGTCGCCGATTCAAAAACTTCTGGATGTCGGCTGGCACATGATTCTTCCGGTGACCTGTTTTACTTACGGAAGTCTGGCCTATTATGCCCGCTTCATACGTTCAAACATGCAGGAAGTCATCCGGCAGGATTATATCCGCACGGCTCGAGCGAAGGGCGTGCATCCGCTATTCGTTGTCGTACGCCATGCCTTTCGAAATACGATGATTCCGATGGTCACCCAACTGGGTTTGACATTACCCACGCTGCTGGGCGGTTCGGTGATTCTGGAACAGATTTTTACCTGGCCGGGAATGGGCCGGCTGTTCTTCGAATCGATCAACACTCGCGATTATCCAGTGATCATGGGCCTGACGCTGATATTCTCGCTCCTGACGCTCATGGGGCAACTGTTGGCGGACGTGCTGTATGCCGTGGTGGATCCACGCATCAAATTGGAATGAACTTGCAGTTTCGTAAAACCGTAGCGAAAGAACATTGCGACTCTCACGCCACCGACCCCACCTCCCGCGAGGGAGGCGTTTGAGAGTCAGCAATTCAGATGAAAACAGTTGAGACTTCCTCCACCCGGAGTTTGCGGTATGACGGCAGATAAAGAAACGACTCTCCCTGCGACTCCCGCGCGCGGCTATTGGGCGGAAGTCTGGCGGCAGTTTCGAAAACGGCGATTGTCGGTCATCGCTTTGTGGTACATCGGATTCCTGTCCGTAGTGGCAGTCGCCGCGCCATTGATCGCCGGAACCAAACCCATCGTCTGCCGCTTCGAAGGCAAGATCTACTTCCCCTGCTTGTCCTATTACAATCGCGGATGGGAACCCGGCATTTTCACCAAAGGGAAATTCCGCAAAGAGTATTCCACAAAACTGAAGATCATGGATCCCGAAAGCTGGGCCGTCTGGCCTTTGATCTATCAGGATCCCTATCGCCGTGTCCGCGACGGTGAATGGCCCGGTCAGCCGGGAAACCCGTCCGGTGCGGACGGAGTCCCCAGCCGATTCAATCTATTGGGCACCGATCAGCAGGGCAAAGATGTTTTTGCCCAGTTAGTGCACGGTACAACACTTGCGCTGCTGGTGGGATTTGTGTCGATGGGAATCGCGGCCACGATCGGAATCATTGTTGGGGCATTGGGTGGCTATTTCGGCGGGTGGGTCGACATGATCACCAGTCGGATCACGGAAGTCGTGATGTGTATTCCGACCTTAATTCTGATTCTGGCGATGATTGCGATTCTGGAACAGACCACTATCTGGCACATGATGGCGATTATCGGCATCACGAGTTGGACGTCGATTGCCCGGTTGACTCGGGGAGAATTCCTTAAGCTGCGTGATGCGGAATTTGTCAATGCGGCCCGCGCCATTGGTGTGGGCGAGATCCGGATCATGTACCGCTACATTTTGCCGAATGCTCTCGCCCCGATCCTGGTCCCGGTCACTTTTGGAATCGCATCAGCAATCTTGATCGAAACCAGCCTCAGTTTCCTGGGGGTTGGCTTGCAGCCTCCGAATCCCAGCTGGGGAACTTTGCTCGATTCAGGTCGGAACAACCTCGCATTGTGGTGGTTGATCTTCTTCCCGGGAACCGCCGTTTTCTCGGCCGTCCTGGCTTATAACCTGATTGGCGATGGACTGCTGGAAGCCACCGATCCCAGGTTGCGGGAAGGGCGGTAGGGCTCAGCGACGCCAGCTTGCCGGCTCAACGGAATTCGCCATCAATTTCTTGGCGTTTGAATGGGACTTATGGGACGGATAGGACTTATATGCCCCATTCGTTCCACCACATGTGCCGATCAAAGTCCGATAGATTCAGCCGAAAACACGCCCTCCAACTCGGCAGAGGATCCCATTTCCGGCGTCCTTTTGTCATCTTCCCGTTACTGTTACACTGCAGGCTTGCGAATTCGCCCGTTTGGGCTAGGCGGTAGCGGGTTTTGGAACTGCGGATTCCTCGTGGCCGAATCTCGTAAGAGTTCGGATGTCGGACTCTGATCTTAGCGGTTCAAATTCTCACGAATTCAGCGACAAAATTTCACGGCGTGGCCGTTTGGGCATCCTCGATAAAGAGAGTCATCTTGAAGCGCATCAAGCAAATCGGTTGGAAATCGGTCGTGTGGACCGTATTCATGGTTTTCGCGGTAATGGGCTTGCGAGTCGACGCCGCCGCGCAAGAGGGGGCCAAACCGACTGAAAAGCCGGCCGACAAACCCAAAGTGAAGCCAATCCGGGCGCTGCTTATTACAGGAGGGTGCTGCCATGACTACGAAAAACAAAAGAAAATTCTGACGGAAGGGATCTCGTCCCGCGCCTTAGTCGAGTGGGAAATTGTTCATCAGGGGGGCTCGGCGACGAATGCCAAAATCCCCTTCTATGAGAACCCCGACTGGGCTAAAGGATTCGATATTGTTGTGCACAACGAATGCTTCGCGGACATTCCCGATCCGGAATGGACGCAGCGCGTTTTGAAGCCGCACAAAGCGGGAACGCCAGCGATCGTCATTCACTGTGCGATGCATTGCTACCGCGACAAGACCGAAGAATGGTTCAAGTTTCTGGGCGTGACCTCGCACGGGCACGGAGCCAATTACCCATTCGAAGTGGTCAATGCCGAGCCCAAACATCCGGCCATGCAGGGATTCGGCAATGTCTGGATGACCCCCAAAGGTGAGCTGTATCAGATCGTCAAAGTCTGGGACACTGCGAAACCGCTCGCTTATGCCATGAGTGTCGCGAAGAAAAACGAACCGGTGATCTGGACCAATCAGTATGGAAATACGCGGGTCTTTGGAACGACGATCGGTCATCACAACGAAGAAATCGCCGATCCCGTGTTCTTGAACTTCATCACTAACGGTCTGTTGTGGGCGGTTGATAAGCATGAGAACCCCGATTACCACAAGCCGCTGGCGACAGTCAAGAAGATCCTGGTGCCGGTCAATCTGGCATTGAAGAAACCGGCGAGCGCCCCACGCTCTCAAGAAGGGCATGATCCCGCTCACGGCAACGATGGTAGCGACGAGACGCGCTGGTGCAGTCCTGATGCCGGTGCACCTTATACCTGGCAAGTTGACCTGGAACGGCCAGAAGAGTTGACTGGCGGCAAAATCAATTGGGAACAAGAGGGCGCACACTACAAATACAAGCTCGAAGGATCTGTCGACGGTAAGACGTGGACCATGCTGTCCGATCAATCCGAAGGCAAGAACGAGGCTCAAGAGCAGGAATTGAAGTTCGCAGCCAATGGCGTGCGTTATGTGCGATTGACGTTTCTGGGCGCGCGCACCGGTTCGTGGGGCAGTTTCTTTGAGCTGGAAGTTCATGGCAAAACGATGGTCGAAAAGTCGATCACCAACCTGATGTCGACCAAGCCGAAGCCTGTATCTGGTACTGGCATTTTGCGGGAGATCAAAGTTCCGGATGGCTTCACTGCCACGGTATTCGCCGCCCCCCCAAATGTCAGTTACCCCACCTGCCTGGCGACCACTTATAATGGTGTCGTCTATGTCGGTGTCGACGAAAATGGCTCTCTGGACCGCAAGCCCAAACGCGGTCGCATAGTTCGTTGTGTGGATTCCAATGATGACGGACAAGCCGACAAATTCACAACGTTTGCCGAAATGGACAGTCCACGCGGGATCGTCGTGGACGGCAACGCCGTTTATGTGCAGCATCCGCCGTTCATTAGTGTCTATAATGATGACAACGCTGACGGCGTATCTGATCGGTCTGAAGTGCTAGTCAAAGGACTCGGGTTCGATCTGAATTTCCGGGGTGCTGACCATACTACAAATGGAATGACGCTGGGTATCGACGGCTGGCTGTACGTCGCTGTCGGTGACTATGGTTTCGTGAAGGCCGAAGGAACTGACGGCAAGACGGTGCAGCTCCGCGGCGGTGGGGTGGTTCGAGTTCGCCCGGACGGCAAGGAACTCGAAATCGTCTCCCGCGGTCAACGCAATATCTATGATGTCGCAGTCGATCCCTATCTGAATCTCTTCACTCGAGATAACACGAATGACGGCGGCGGCTGGAACGTGCGGTTGAGTCATGTGATTCCCCAAGGGCAATACGGTTATCCGTCGCTATTCGTGAATTTCCCAGACGAAATCGTGCAGCCTCTGGCGGACTACGGCGGGGGATCTCCGTGTGGTTCGCTGTTCATTGATGATGCCAATTTGCCGGATGATTTTGGACATTCTCTGTACACGTGCGACTGGGGACGCAGCATTGTCTATCGGCATCCACTGACGGGAAAAGGGGCCGGCTTCGATGCGGAGCAACAACCGTTCGTGGAGATTCCCCGGCCAACCGACATGGACATTGATGGCCGGTCCCAGATCTTCATTTCGAGCTGGAAGGATGGCGGATTTAACTACAGCGGGCCGAACGTCGGTTATGTGATTCGCGTGGCGCCCCGGGAAGGTGCCAGCCCGGCCTTAGCAGATCTCGTACAGGCTAAAGATCAGTCCCTCTTGGCGATGATTGGCAATGGGAATCATGTGCAGCGTCTGGCCGCACAACGCGAACTTTTACGTCGCGGTTCGAAGCCCGAAGTTGAAGCGGGTTTGTTGGCCATTTTGCAGTCTGATTCCAGCTTGGCGGCGCGGGTCGCCGCGTTATTCACAATTCGACAATTGAGCGATTTCGTGGGCAACGGTGGGAAAACCGGCGTCTCCCAGCTGAGTCCGTCGCTCTACGAAAATCCTCGCATGCGAGAATTCGTCCTGCGAGCGCTCGCCGATCGACGAAGTTCAAATGCGTCGGTTCCCGCTGACTTGTTTGTGGCCGCATTGAAAGATCCCAATGCCCGGGTTCGTTTGCAGGCAGTGATCGGCTTGACTCGACTCGGGCGCATTGAAAGCGCCGAGGCGATGGTTCCTTTAACGGTAGATTCAGATCCGCTCGTCGCTCATGCGACGATTCGCGGTCTTGTGGAATTGAAGGCGGGAGAAGCGTGCCTTCGTGGCTTGCAATCGCCCACGTCAGTTCCGGGATGTCTGCAAGTCCTGCAGGAGATTCATGACCCGCTGGTGTTGAATGGGTTGGTCGCGCAGTACGCAACCTCCAAAGATCTCGCCGTGCGTCAAGGGATTTTGAAAGCCTTGTGCCGGCTTTGTTTGCGAGAGGCGGATTGGACGGGCGACTGGTGGTCGACTCGTCCGGATACGAGCGGACCTTATTACAACGTCGCTCCCTGGTCCGAGACCGATAAAATCCGTGGTTTTCTGCAACAGCAATTGTCCTCGTCCGACTTTCAAATTGTGAAGTTGTTATTGGGCGAATTGAAACGGCATAAACTTGAATTCGAGCAAACGCTGCCGATACTCGTGAAGTTAGGCAGCACAGACGAAGGGTTTCGTCCAACTGCGGTGGACCTGCTAAGTGGCCGGAGCGATCTGACGGCGGAGGCAGGCAAGATCCTGGCCGATGCGGCGATTTCAAGTAAGAATCCAAATCCGTTGCGAGCCAAGGCTGCTCGGGCGTTGCATCGTAACTTCGATCGCCCCGGCGTCCGCGAATCCGCAATTCATGTCTTTTCGAACCTGATCAGTCAGGATAATCTGCCCGGCGAACTGCAGGCAGTCTCCGACGAGTTCCTGCGTGATGGCCGCCAGGCGGACCATATCTCAAGTGTGTTGGCGTTGCTGAATTCTGTGGAACCAGCTGAAGCCAAACTGGGGTATGCAATTTTGCTTTCACTCAGCGAAAATCCGCAGGCGAAACGCGAAGCGCGCGATGTAGCGAACAAGACGCTCGACGCGACGTGGTTCAAAGGTGGGCCGGCAGTGTTGACCCTGCTGCATGCCGTTGGAACCACCAAGGCCGAATCCCAAGCTCTGCAGGTTCGGTTGCGTATCACTTCATCTGATCCTCGAATCGAAGGCGCCGCGAAGCAGGTCGCCAAATTGCTGGAACTCGATCAACCAGTCGATCCCAACCAGCCTGTGATTTCTTCCCTGAAATACGAAGACATTGTCGCCAGGCTGAAAACGGCCACGGGAGACTTGAAACAGGGACAGCGACTGTTTGCACGTCAGGGTTGTGTCGCGTGCCATACGGTCTCTCCCAATGAGACTTTGAAGGGGCCGCTGCTGGCCGGAATCTCCGCCCGTTACAAACGCGACGAATTGATCGAATCGATCCTCAAGCCAAGTCAAAAGCTGGCTCAAGGTTTTGAAAGTCAGTTCTTTGTCACTCATGAGGGCAAGACCTTCGACGGATTCGTCGTGCGCGAAGCAGGTGATGAGATCGAAGTGCGGCTGGCGAATAGTGAATCTTTAGTCATCAAGAAAAGTGAAATCGATGAGCGCGGCAAGCGCGTGCTGTCAATGATGCCCGAGAAACTTGTTGATTCGCTGACGATCAATCAACTGGCAGCGTTGCTGGCGTACCTGGAATCTTTGAAGGCAAAATAAGGAATCGCTATGCGACCGTTCTTAGGATCTCGAGAAATGCAGATTGCGGTCGCGGCCGCTCGAGCTGGCGGAGCGATTGTCGCGCGGTATTTCCGTGACGGGGTCGAGATCCGGACGAAGGAATCGTTCAATCTGGTGTCCGATGCGGATGTCGAATCGGAACATATGATCGCTGAGACTATCCGGCGTGAGTTTCCCAAACATGCTGTACTGGGTGAAGAAGCGCATCAGGACCGCGCCGATTCCGAACATCTGTGGATTATCGATCCTCTGGATGGCACGAATAACTTCGCTCACGACATTCCGCATTTTGCAGTCTCAATCGCGTATTACCGCAAGGGTGAACCGCAGTGTGGCGTGATCTATAATCCGATCCGCGACGATTGGTATCTGACCGAACGCGGGCAGGGAGCCTGGTACAACGGGCAGCGGGTTCACGTTGGAAAACAGAAGTTGCTGACCGAAGTGATCATCGGCACGGGATTCTTTTATGACCGCGGCAAGATGATGGAATCGACGCTCGACGCAATTCGCGAGCTATTCCAACAGCAGATTCATGGCATCCGGCGGTTCGGCGCGGCATCATTGGATCTGTGTGCGGTGGGCTGCGGCAGCTTTGGGGCCTTCTTCGAATACGAACTGGGAGCGTGGGATTTCGCGGCCGGCCGGCTCTTCGTCGAAGAAGCGGGCGGCCGCGTGACGACCTGCGCCGGCACGCCCCTGCCGATCGGCAAGAGCAGTGTGCTGGCAACGAATGGAGAACTCCACAACGCTGTGCAGCAAATTGTTGCCAAACATCTGCCGCAATCAAAATGATCACCTCGCGTAGGCTAAGTGGCTCTGTGTCAATGACTGTCGCAAGATGTCGATTCGGTGAGTGGCCATTTGTCATAGATAAAATGCCCTTTCGTCCCGAATGACAAGTAACAGGTGACCAAGGACAAGACTTGTACAAGCGTCTCGAGTGATGATTCCGACAGTAGCTATTTGGTTGAATCTGGCTTCGGTTTTTTGCTGTTCTTGATCGCCTCGACGCGTTTTTTCAGGGCCTCGGTAATTGCCGTCGCTGCCTTCTTGATTTCCGGCGTGGTCTCGTTTTCAAACCGCTTTGAAATCGGCGCGATGGCCGTACCCGTTCCCCATTTGAGCAGTCCACCAAGCGCCGCGACGTTTGTCTTCTTTTCGAACTGGGGATCCAGATAGGGAATCAACAGGACCGTCAGTTCGTTGGATGTTCGCTGCGGCTTCGCATCGGCGAGTGCTTTCAAGTGCTCGTTCAAACCTGGAAATGGTTTGCCATCCAGCCAAACCAGCGAAATCTGCAGCAACTCCCGATCGACAGGCAGAATCTCAGGCGCCATCGGTAATCCGTCGCGGAGAGCCGTCAAGGGGGCTCGCCCTTTCAGACGCTCGTTTCCCTTGGCGTTCTTTGTCAGTTCCAGTAGCGGAGGATAGCTGGCAGGGCTGCCCCAAAGTTGGATGCTTTGAGTCGCGAGTCGCGCGGTAGCTTGAGTATTCTCGCCGCAAATCGAAGGACGCAAAAGTTCCGCCAGTCCTGGCATCCGGGGTGGCGTTTTTGCGGTGCTTAGTTCCACAAGTACATCAATGTCCGCGATCGCACCAGGTTTGATC
>JAQGHT010000462.1 GCA_028291565.1 Planctomycetaceae bacterium
GTCGTCTTACCGACTCCGAGAAATCCCGTAATCAGATTTGTAGGAATTCGTCCGGTGGGCTGGTGCGGCAACATAGGAAGCTCAAGTGTCGTGTGGCAACCGCTGCATTGAAGCGATCTCCGAACAGCAACACAAGGGGCGCGACCAAACAATCGCCCTGTATCCGCCAACGCGGACTTTCAGTCCGCTGGCGAGTTATACAGCCTAATGGTGGACTGCTGCCCGCAGCCCTCCAAAGAAACTCGTCGCTTAGCGACGCACGGCAATCGCATTTTCGATCACCACACCTGGAAACAGATTGAGCACTGCGTGAGTCGCCAATTGCTTGACATAATACGATTGGCTGTGACCTCGCAATACGATCCGATCTTCATTTCGGACAACGTGCAGATCACTCACCTGGCGAAAGGTCTTCGCGTCAATTCGATGCGTCAATTCCAGATCCTGACTTCGAGAAGCCGTCTGAAAATCGCTCATTGACACAGGAGGATTCGCTAATGCTACCATTTTACAGTTCCATTGATTTCGAGGGGGAGACTACGCGTTCTACTTCGAAAGGCTCACTACCGAGAGAGCTCATTCCTTGAATCACAATTTCTTCTTCTCGCGGGAGTGGCTTTCACCGATTGGCAGGTGACTTTTAGGCCGTGCGAGGTATTTCTGAGATTTGACCAGACTCAGGTAAAGTTCTTGTGAGTTGCAGATCAAACTTTCATTGATTTCTCAGACTTGTATTAAAATTGACCGCTTGGCGGTTCCGAACTGCTGGACTCAGCGATCGACAAGAGATTAGCGTTGTGAGGGGACAGAGATTGCTGTGGGAATTGATGATCGTCAGAAATCAGCAGCTAAAAGTGTGCCATTTTGCATGATGCTGTTTTTTCACTCAGTATGCCGCTTCTGGTTGCACGGCCTGCGCAGCAATGAGGCGTTTTTACCTCAAAACCATTCGATCTGCATTCGTGTCCGACTAAACAACGCTAATTTGACCGGCAACTCTGCCCGCAAAACGAACATGCGAAGCGTTGCCTCTGCTTGTTTTCATGGAAAATTCACACTGACTCCCTACTTCCACTCAAGTCCAGTGTGTTTGAAACGACTTTTCGTGTTGGATGCTTTCCGAACAGTCTGGTTGAAAATCGACCAGTTGTAATTCTTGCCAAACAGAACGGGCGGATCGATACATCAATAACTGTTATTCAGAGTCAAGCTGGCACGTAGCGGACCAAAGAGATCGGTGAGACTGAAACGCCCGATCGGTCCATTAAGTCGGACGAGTTGGGGCGTCCAAGATAACATTTCCGCAGAGATCGCTTACAGTAGGAAAATCAGCGCTCTTCTTTTCGACGCTTGAAAGGACTTACTGATGATCGATGCCTGGAAAATCCTGATTGCCGCTTGCTTCGTACTGCACTTGGCAGCCAACGACATTGTGGCCCAGCAAAAGCTCGATAACAACCACCAGGATCTGACGTATTTTCTGGATAATGACGGCCAGCGAAATTCCATTAAGAACCAACAGGATTGGAAGTTACGTCGAGCGAAGATTCAACAGGGTTTACAGGCGGTGCTGGGAGAGTTTCCTACTCCGCAGCCACGCGTACCACTCGATATCCAGATTATCGAAACCACCAAAGTGGGGGACGTCACGCGTCAGAAACTGACCTACCAATCAGACACCACGGACCGAGTCTCTGCTTACCTGCTGTTTCCGCCAAAATCGGAACGCAAGGTTCCAGCGATTCTTTGTTTACATCAAACTGTGCGAATCGGCAAAGGCGAGCCAGCGGGATTGGGCGGAGACCCGAGTCTGCAATATGCATTACACTTGGCAGCACGAGGATACGTCACTCTGGCTCCCGATTATCCTTCGTTTGGCGACCACGAATATGATTTCGCACCGAGACATGGGTATTCCAGTGGCACCATGAAAGCAGTTTGGGATAATGTCAGAGCAGTTGATCTGTTGCAGTCATTGCCCGAAGTCGATTCCGAGCAAATTGGATGTATCGGCCATTCGTTGGGCGGTCACAATGCCATGTTCACAGCAGCATTTGAACCGCGACTGAAGGTCATCGTGTCGAGTTGCGGTTTTACGCGGTTTCATCGCGACGACGTCCCTAGTTGGACCGGTCGAACTTACATGCCACGAATCGCGGAACGGTATCAGAACGATCCCGACAAATTACCCTTCGATTTCCCCGAGATCATCGGGTTGTTCGCACCTCGTCCCTTTCTGGCCTGTGCCGCTGTCCATGACGACGACTTTAATATTCAAGGTGTCCGCGAATCTTTGGCAGCGGCGTCTTCGATTTATCAATTGCTGGGACATCCCAAGAATCTGGTCGGCTACTACCCTGCTGCTGGTCACAGTTTTCCCAAGGATGCCCGAGAAACGGCTTATCAGTTTTTTGAAGAACATCTGGGAAAGCCGAATGCCGTAAAGTAGACGTTTCCTTTCGCAAAAACTCCGTGCAAGACTTTTATACGGTTCGCGGCCACGATGAGTTTTTTAAAAAGAATTATCCCCGCGACCAAACGTCTCATTTTTAATCGTGCGCCGTACATCTTCGAAAGTTGTCATTGTGCCACTCCTCATCGCGCCAATATCTGTCGTACCCACGGTCCCATCGCCCATCCTTCCAGGACGGGATGAAGCTGGCTGGGAATTGGCTGCCGAGGGAATTACGTTGCGCATTCGCTGGTTCGGGTTGTGCGTGGGTTATGTGCTGGTTGATTTTCTGGGGCGAAAATTGGTCAATCGCCCCCTGATGAATTCGATTCTGTCCTTCGGTGCGGTCTACGCCTTATTGGATACCTGGTGGAGTGCCAAGGGAAAGGTCTTTCTCAGTCGTTGGCCACTGATCGTGTCGTTTATGGAAGCCGCCTTCATCGGGTTGCTGTGTCATTTCGATAATGGAGTCGAAAGTCCTTTCCTGGTTTACTATTTTCTCTCATTGCTGGTCTGCGCAATTCGCTACTCCGCCAGCATTACTTATTCCACCTTCGCATTGCATGTCTTCAGCTATTCGACGCTCCTCTTATCTGGACAGGTCAAAAACAGCGATGATGCGACGACGTTCTTTCTGGTTCTGCTCTTTCTCGGCTGGGTGACCTGGGCCAGCACGTCGCTGGCGGGACTGATGAAATCAGCTTGGGGCCGACTTTCTGAGTTGAACCACGAACTGCGAATAAACCAGGCCCTGTTGGAACAACGCATTACAGAGCGGACTCGTGAACTTCAACAGTCACAAGCATTGTTGGTGCAACACGAAAAACAGGCGGCATTTGGACTGTTGGCAGCCGGAATTGCGCACGAAGTTGGTAATCCGCTGGCCGCGATCAGTTCACTGGTTCAGATGCTCAATCGGCGTCAACCCGACGACTACACCCGGGAAAAGCTGCAACTGGTGGACGACCAGTTACGCCGGATCCAAGGCATCTTACGGGAACTCGTCGATTTCAGCCGACCGGCGACCAAAGAACGCAGTATGTGTGACATCCACGCCATTATCAACGCGGCCTTGAATATCGCGAAATACTATAAACGAACCAAAGGCAAGCGAATTGTCACGTGTTTCGCGCCAGGACTGCCCAAACTGCGGGTCGTCCGTGATCAGGTCGTACAGGTTCTGCTCAATCTCGTCCTGAATGCCATGGACGCGACTGCCGAAGGAGGTACGATTGAACTCGCCACCTGGCTGACCGATGGGTGGCTGCATGTCAGCGTACGAGACACCGGGCACGGAATTTCTGCCGCACAGGTCCCACACATTTATGAACCCTATTTCACAACGAAACCGACGGGTACTGGTCTCGGCCTGTTTGTCTGTAAGAATATCATGGAACAAGTCTTGGATGGCAAAATCACCCTCGCGGAATCGTCGCCCCAAGGTTCGACATTTGTCGTGTCACTCACCTGCGACATGGTTCGCAATCATCCCGATGTCCTGGAATCTCGAACAGAATCGACGGAAATCATCGAGCGCTCCATGTCTTCGGAATCATCCGGCGCAAATCCGTAGTTCATTCTCTCGCAAGAGTGGCTGGTCAATCCGGTGAAACCCCATCGCGCTGGGACTGTGACATTTTCCAACGTGCGTTTCAGACGCGCGAAGTATAAGGACAGCGATCGATGTTGTCGCGAACTATTGGAATGCTGCGGGAGTTTCCAGTCACCTGGATGATGCTCTTTGCCTGCCCGTTGCTGTGGATGCTCGATGTGGCCATTAGCTCCGAGTTGGGTGTTTCCTACGAGGATGCCTGTGTACTGCTCGGTGGTCCAGATGATTTGGCCTTGTGGGCTGGCGAATGGTGGCGGATCTTCACCGGAGCAATGCACCACGGCGGTCTGATACATCTGCTGTTGAATCTGTTTTTTCTTGGTGCGATCGGGCGTGTCCTCGAGCAGCGTTTAGGTAGTTTTCAGTATCTGATGTTCTGCCTCGGCGCGCTTGCGGTGAGCGGAGTGGCTCAAAGTTTCCGAGCGCCGGCGGTCGGGTTATCAGGGATGTTATTCGCCCAATTTGGACTGATCTGGATTTGGCGCCGCACAGATCCGTTCTGGCAGACTCAGATCTCGAACGAAATGGTTCTGATCGGTTTTGTGTGGTTTGGGGGATGTTTCGTTGTGGATGGGCTGGGAATCGTCAGCATCGGAAACACCGCACACACAGCCGGACTCATCTACGGCTGCATTGTCGGCGCGACACGCTTCGGGAGCCCTCGAGCACGATTGTGGTGGCCCGTGTTTTTGTCGTCGCACGTGTTCTTGATCCCCTGCTTTTACGTGGTAATGCATCCGGTCTGGAGCGGAAGATACCATTGGAGACTGGGTGATCTGGCTAAGAATTCTGTGGAAAAAATGCACCATTATGAAAATGCAGTGCGGTGCGATCCCAACTTGGACGGGCCCTGGCGAAACCTGGCACTTCTCCATCAGAAAGAGCGTGATTATCTGCAAGCCTGGCAGTCCATATTGAAAGGACTGCACTGCCGTCCGGCATCTCAAGAGTCGATCGAACTGGCCCGTGAGATCGCGCGTTTTTTTGTCGGCCCGCAAAATCGAGCAATCGCCCGTGCACAACTCGACAAGGTCTTTGGAGTCCAATCAGACGCTTGGGAGGAAGTGCTCTTCAATCAGATTGCGTTAGAAGAACTCGCGCCTCTCACATTGCCACAGGTGAAGCCATCAGGAAAGATTGTGCCGGATCCCGACGCGCGAATCGAAGAACCCGCACTTCCTGAATTGCCGACGATTTTACCCAGACGCGCCTTGGACGAGATCCCGCGCACCCCTTCGAAACTGCCAGCTCCCGATCCCAATGCCCCCGGTGGCGCTGAAGAAGGCCGAGCAGCCTGAAATACCCCCTCGTTCCGATGCTCCGCGCGGGAACACCGACTTGAAGCTCTGCTTCAACTCGGGGTAGCGACGGCTTTAGACCTTGCCAACGATCAGGCAGGCGTTGTGGCCACCGAAGCCAAAGCTGTTGGAGAGGACGCGTTCCAGTCGGGCGGTGCGGGCCTGATGTGGGACGTAGTCCAAATCGCAATCCACATCGGGATTGTCCAGATTGATGGTTGGTGGGACGACTTGATGCATCAATGACATCGCGGCAACGATGAACTCGACACCACCTGAGGCCCCCAGCAGATGACCGAGCTGGCTTTTGGTGCTGGAGACCATGACTTGTTTGGCTCGGTCCTTAAAGACGCGCTTGATGGCGACGGTTTCCGCCTTGTCTCCCAGTGGAGTACTGGTGCCGTGGGCGTTGATGTAGTCGATTTGAGTCAGATCGAGCTTTGCGTCGCGCAATGCCGCAGACATGGCGTAGGCTGCGCCGGTGCCTTCGGGGTCGGGCGCCGTGATATGGCTGCCGTCAGCGGACATGCCATAACCCAAGACTTCGCCGAAAATTTTGGCGCCACGCTGCCGGGCGTGTTCGTATTCTTCGAGGACGACAATCCCCGCGCCTTCGGATAACACGAATCCATCCCGATCCTTGTCGAACGGCCGGCTGGCCGCTTGCGGATTGTCGTTGCGGGTGGAAAGGGCGCTCATCCGAGCGAACCCGGACAACCCCATGGGTGTGATGGCAGCCTCACTACCACCAGTGATCATCACATCAGCCATGTCGTTCTGGATCAGTTTGAAGGCGTCACCGATCGCGTTTGATCCAGATGCGCAGGCGGTCGCGACAGCGCTATTCGGGCCGCGAAGCCCGAATCGCACTGAAATGTTGCCGCTCGCGGCATTCACGATCAGCTTGGGAATCATGAACGGTGAGACTCGATTCGGACCACGGTCAAACAGCACGCTATGTTGCTCTTCGATTTCGTTCAGTCCGCCGATACCGCTACCAACTAGAACGCCGTGCCGCCAGGGGTCGCCTTGCGTGAAGTCGACGCCGCTTTGCCTGACGGCCTTGTGAGCGCCGTACATGGCGAATTGCACGAACCGATCCAGTCTGCGCAAATCCCGCTCCGGAACGAATTCCGTAGGGTCAAAGTCTTTAATCTCGCCGCCAAAGCGAACCTTGAAATCTGAGACATCAAACCGCTGCAGCAGGCTGACACCACTTTTGCCTGCGCAGAGTTTGTCCCAGAATTCATCAAGGTCCAACGCCAGGGCGGTGACGACCGACATCCCTGTGACGACCACACGCCTTCTCATCGACTACTTCCGTTCTTCGATGTACTTGACCGCATCCCCAACCGTCTTAATCTTTTCGTAGTCTTCATCCGGAATGCTGATCTCGAACTCTTCCTCGAGATCCATGATGAGTTCGACGATGTCGAGTGAATCAGCCTTCAGATCTTCAACGAACCGGCTTTGGCTGTTGACTTCTTCTTTTGGCACCTTCAGGTGATCGACAACGAGCCCGATGACTTTTTCTTCGACCGACACGCGACTCTCCTTCCCGCTTGGCAGAGGCTGTAGAGCAATGATTTTAGACCAGAACCCGCGAGGTCGGCGAATTCCTGGTCAGCATTACCGAAATAGATTGCCGTACGAGCCTTACCCACATCATAGGGTGACATTCAAGGCTGCATAAGACAGGCTTTAAAACAACAGGGCAGTCCTGCTCAACTGAAAACAAACACTCCAGCTGTGCGACTGACCTTATCGCGCTCAGTATATATCGCTTTTAGCGCACGGTGTAAACGGCAAATGCGTTTCTTCAAGAGACTTCCAGCTAAACGTTCGATTGCACGCCTTCGAGAAGCACGTTGAACCTGAATTCCGAAGAGTTTCAAGCGTCAATCTTTGCCAATGTGTTGAATCTGCTTGAAATACTCCAGGAATTTTCCCTCGAACTTAGGACTATTATCGCCATCGTGACACTTGTAGCAACCTGTGGCCGATTGGGCGATGGTTTGATCCAAGTGCATTTTTTGCCGCCATTTCAGCAAAGTCGGATCGGTCGCTTTGAACGTCTTCTTGAAGTTCAGCTCGGCTTTGACGTGTTCACTGCCGGGGCCGTGACAGTTTTCACATTGTTGTCCCAACAGGTGCGGAGTCATGGTGGGAGATCGGAACCCCGATTCGAACGGGACAACTTCCTGGGGATCCCAGCCAGTCACGTGACACGCCAGGCATTCCACGTCATGGACTCGCGAGACCCATTTGCCTTCATAGTCGGGCCGGCCCTTGATCAGGCTTTCGTAAGCATGTGAATGCTTCGTCGTGCTCCATTTGGCGAACGCCTTTTTGTGGCATTCTCCGCACTTCTTTGCTCAGAGATAGTTTGCACCTGATGCGTGCGAGACGGATTTTTCCGACACGGCCAAGTCAGCATCCTTCAGCTCATCCTGAAAGTCCTGCATCAACTGGACCATGTCGGGATTGTTTTTGAAACGGAATTTATCCAGATCGATCATTTCAGATTTGATTTTCGGAGTGGCTTCGGGGTAGTACCCCAACACTGCGACATGTTTGCCCTTGCCTCCGACCTGGACGAGCATCGATTTGCCAAGTTGCTCGGTACGGTCCGGTTCTTCGGGCCCGCCCGCTGTCAGGACGACATCAAAATCAGGAACTTGCTTGGCGAACTCCCTGGACTCTTCAACTTTTCCGTAACTGAGCAGAACCATCAAATCAGGTTTTTCCGCCTTGATTTTGGCAACTGCGGCCTGCAACGCAGGGATTGGAGGCTTCACCGTAATTGGCTGACCTGGCTGATTGTTATCTTTCGGAATGAACTGGTCGCGATAGTAGTCTCCAAGGACCGAGGTCACTCCGATCTTCACGCCGTTGATTTCGACGACGCGATAGGGCAGGGGGGTTCCCTGTTCGGGATTATCAAAGAAGACAATGTTGGCGCTGACAAACGCCAGCCCTTTTCCGGGCGTATCGCCATCTGGTTCGTGCCAGGACATTAACCTTTCGGCACCCAAACGGAGTTCGGCAGGGCCCAGGCCCAAGGCGGTATACTTCATTTGCCGCAAGCCAGTCAGAATCTTGGTGAACTTGATTTGGTCATGTTCGCGGCTGCGTTTGAGTGATCCGCCAAGATCAAAGCCAGTCACCGCCCATCCCTTGGCCCGAAGTTGTTCGAAAAGATCGGCACGGCGGGCAAATCCGCCTGATTGCCGCGAAGAGCAACCGCAAGGCTCCAGGTAACCGCGAATATCTCCGGACAAGACAATCGCCATGGCGGGCTTTGTCCACTTTTGCAGCATCGGTTGCGGCGCACGGTCGACGTACTCAGCAGGCTCTTTTTTCGGACTCTTTTCATTAGCGGCCAGCGCGACCTGGCGAACCGGTTCATCTGTGGGAGTCGTGCCGGCGCGGGGTGTTACGGCTTCTGTCGGTCTTGAATCCGAATTGGCGTTGGAATTCTCTGGCTCAGAATTCTGGTCGGTATCTTTGTGGTTATCCTTATCAATTGCCAGAGAAGGTTTCGCTCCGGTTGCAGGTCCGGACTCTGACGAGATCGAAGGAGGGGTGGAGGAGAAACACCCAATCAAGGCAAATACCGCAGCAAAACAGCTGGGCAAGAACAGACCTTTCAACGGTACGGAAAGACGATTCATAAGGCTCCGTCCTCTATCAGGACATGTTATTCTTCTCGCGGGAAGGTTGGCACATCTAAAAAAGGTGACCACCATCCGGAACGTGACATTTCATGTCCGCATGACGTGTTACAACACGCGGTCATTGATGAGGTGCTTTTTGCGAGACACGAATCACAGCAAAAACACAGACAGTTTTCGGGGAACCCCGCCACAGGCCGTGGCCCCACTCTTACGAAGGGGGTGGGAAATCAGCGAAAAGTGTCAAGACATCTCATTCTAATCCTGGCGCTGCAAATTCTCGGGACAAACTCTGGCTTCACTTCGCTGGAAAGCAAAACCTCGTGACCAGTTCGCAGCCGATTCGTCATCCCGTCGGCGACCAGCTTTCCAATCAGAGAGTGTGATTTCTCGCTGGGTGGACGGGACGCTTGGGGGCTGTGGGGCAGCTTTCCTACCTCCTGTAGTTTCGCGATATCCGGCATTCTTGAAAAGAGAGGCTTTTCGGTTTTGTCCGGTTGGGCAGATTATTCATGTCTCAACACAACGACCAAAGCTCATGCGAATGCGTTTGTCCCCGTCAGGGAATCGTGGGTCTAATGAGCATTCCGCGCGGTTCCATTCCGCTTGGGTCAATCGCGTAGTGTTCCCTGACTGATGATAGTGAGCTTGATGGTCTCGACTTTGGGGAGATTCGTTTCGAGCTCCAATTCCAGTGGCTGCGCCAGGGAATATGCGGCGTCTTTCTTGCTGCCTTTGTATTTGATGAACAAGTCGTACCGGCGATGGTCCTTGGTAACTCCCTTGAACTTGTTGTCAGGCACAATTTCAATGGAATATCGAGGATCGCGACTGGTTTGCTTCTTGATTTGCAGCTCCTCGGCGAAGCCCCGGGTGTAAAGATTCAAGCGTTGCGAAAAATCTTTGCTGGCGTCGAACGCGCCCAGTCGGGCCATCATTCGTTTGGCGTCCCAGTTCTGGCCGAAAATCTCAATCGGACCAGTCCGTTTGGCGACGACATCGACATTCAATGTGACATCGTTCGGCGTGCGAAGGGCAAGCGCAATCTTATCTGTGAACTCACCGATGGGGATATCACCTTCAAGCGTTGCTTTCAAATTATAACCCGACTTGACTTTCATTTCCTTCAGCTGTTCTGGCGAAAAAGGGGTCGCTTTGACCACCAGTTTTGGACTCTGGGGCTTGAGCGAGACAATTTCAAATTGATTCAGGACCGCCGAACTGATTGTGCCTGTAAACTCTAATAGTTGCCCGCTTTCCGGGACATTGCCGAAATCCCACTTGTCTTTGGGGGAGATGACGATCCGCTGAACGACTTGCCCTTTGACGTAAAACTTGAGGGTCGATAGCTCGTGGAGGCCATCCTCGGATTTCGTCATGTTGGTTTCGATCGGGGCAAATTGGCGGAATTGAGGATTTTCAGCACCAATCTTCCATTTGACTGTGACTGCGGCTGTCTCACCGGGGTTCAAATTCAGTTTGTCGACTTCGAAGCTGGTGCAAGTTTGACAGCTGGCGGCGCCTTTTTTCATCGCGAGCTGACCATCGCCCTCGTTTTTGATGTGAAACACATGTGTGAATTCCTGGCCGACTTCTGTCGAGCCAAAATCGAATTCAATTCCCTCTGGAATCAGCGTGCCCCCAGAGAGGACCGCTTTCGGTTGTGCTCCGTCTGAGGCCAAAACCAACGGTTTGTCGGTCTCCTTAGCCGCTTTATCAGTGCCTTCGTCTTTCGGACTGTCTCCACAGCCGATGAGTCCAAAGACGCACGTTCCCAGCATCAAACAGGCCAGAATTCCACGAACGGCGGTCTTTTGCTGCTTGTCTTTTCGGGTCATGATTTCCTGAGACATCTTGATCTGCATTGGATGAATTCTGAATGACTGACGGCGGTCTAATCCTGTCTTGTCTGCTTTTTACGCTAAACCTGCACGGAAAATTGGAAAAAAGGCTGAACTGCTTCGATCAAAGGCTGCCAACTGACAATATCTCATTGGACGTTGGACGACAATGCGTTCTCGACGATCTCTTATATCCAAAAATACGATATCGTGGGCAATCGAGATTTGGGAGTCACGAAAAGCAAGATGTCGCTGTCATCTGGAGCGTCCTGGTGTTCCATGTGAAGTATGATTTGGCTTATCAGCTTCTGATGACTGACCAGCTAATACTTCGAGCCGCTGTCTGGTCTCTTTTGCCAACCATTTGTCTGTATGTTGCGCTGTGTGATTGATTTCGTCTTGATCTAACGCCCTTTGAGCAGTTTGCTCCGCCAATTCCCGCTCACCAGCGAAGGAGAAAGCCTCGGCCGCGACCGCCGCCAATTCTGAGTGGTTGGGGTATCGCTGCAAGGCCGTTCGCATCGCATTGACTGCAGCCCGTTTGTCTTCGGACGAGCCGTTTCTGCGGGCGCGCTCAAGATAGTATTCCCCCAGACTCCGATATCCCTGATACCCTAGAGGATTCCTGCTGAGAGCGGCTCGTTGCGCGGTAATCGCCGCTTCGAAATCTCGATCGTCTGGCTGTCTTGAGGACCTCCACTTTTGGAATGCCGTCCCGGCAATTTTTTCCCAGGGTTCATGGGCCAGCGTGTCGACGCTGGTCGCTCGATGTAAGTATTGATCTCGTTTTGAGATGGAGTTTGCAAAGTCGGCTTGTTCCAGGGCTGCGAATCCCAACCATACAGGCTGAGCCGTGGTGATGAAACAAATTCCGAACAATGCCAGGCTCAGCACCGCGATCGCCCCGCTGGCAATGCTGCCAATTCGCACGCGGCGTCTGGAATGGGGCGATTCCGCGAATTCTAATCCGCTGTCTTCAAATGCATTACGTCCCTGGTGCGGGTTTCGTTGAAGTGAGATCACTTCAGAATCTCGAACCGCACGGAGGGGTTGGTTGAGAATCGCAATGACGACCAGCAATTGCGTAATTGCAGGCATCGCAATACCGCCCGCTCCTGACAAGTGCACCACCAATCCGCATCCCGCAGCCAGCCAGCATTCCAGCTGGGGACAGGAACGCGGAAGAGCGAGATCGAGAAGGGCAATGGTGACTGCCCATCCTACCAAAAGAAAACACAACAACGTTTCTTCCGTACTACCACTGATCCAGAGAACGAGCAAACTGCAGAGTGCGCCGATCCGGATTGGACTTGTCCATCCGGAAGTCAGAAACAACGACAATTCAGAATTGCTATTGCCACTACGTCTGTCGTCGCCGGATTGTGGGATCGTCGGACTGTTGATTTTTCTTGGGGGATTGTTCAACTCTCTCGATTGGCGAACCGTCGGGGGAATCAAAATACTCGTCGAAGGTTTTGGCGAATTTGCTTCCGAGTTTACTGGGACGCTGGTTTCTGCAGTCGGGGAGCTCGGGCGTAATGTCGCCGCATCTGGACCGGCATCCGCACTCACTGCGGATGTCGAGTTCCCATTGTCGCCAATACTGGCCTTGGATCCGAAGCCAATATTCCGATAAGCACTTCGGAAAATCTCAACGATCATCCATACGAGTCCCGCCAATGCCAGAATCCCACCGTTGGCCCACACATCAAGAATCAGATTGTGCGGGTCGGCAATTTCTTCACTGGATCGAGGTAATTTGTGGGCGAGGTAGTGCTGCCGGAATTGTCCCGGTCCAACCCCAGTGAGCGGAGCCTCTTTGATCACCTGCAGGCTGCTCCACCAATACTCCAATCGGTATTGCAGCGATTTGGGCGCTTCCGAAAGTACGAAACGGTCCAGGCCTCCGGTAAGGCCGGCGACCGTGATTAAGACGCTCAGTACGACGACGATTGAAAGTGAGATCATCGACCAACGCAGAATAGTTCGGCCTGCGGCACGTGATTTCAATCCGGCGAGTAGCGACCAGATCCCCAAGCTGAGGCAGGTCGCCAGGTAAGCCGTGCGGCTTTTCGTCAGCAACAGGCAGTACCCGACGAGCAGTGTGCACAATATCAAGAATACGCTGGCGGAAATCCGGAATAGCCCTCGAGAACCAACGGCAGCCTTTACCGTTGCCGGTGCCTGAAGACCGGTCGATGCGCCGGTGGTGGGATCAAATAACGCGCGAATTTGTGTCAGCGTTTGCAGGGCCAAAATCAACCACCAAACCAGCAACAATCCTGCAAAAGTATTGGCGAGCGCGAAACGGCCGAGAACTTCCGTACTATGCAGCAACCGTCCCTCAAACATCACTCGACTGGAACCCGCGAGCATATGGGGTTGGACACCCTGGCGAATGAGCTTGGCCTGCAGTTCCTGGATCCGCAATTGATTTTGATAGTTCTGGCTGGTGGCCGCATTGGCTTGGGCAGTCCGTTCCACTGCGTCAAGTTCATCGCGCACTTTCAAGTATTCGGCGATGGTTTTGGGAAAAACGTAAGTCCGCTGAATCAGGCCGTAGGCACTCAAGGTTACGACGGCGCCAATGGCCACGACTGTCCATTCTCGCCTCGCGGTCGATGTTTCAAGCACGAGACGCAGTAGCGGAAATGCAATCATGAGTCCCAGCCACTCCCAGATCAGATTGAGAGCCGCGCGTTGATCGCCAGAAGTCGCCAGAATCAAACAGCCAGACAGCACATGGCCGCCTCCCAGCAAGCAGACTGCATATTGCAATCCATCTCGTGGCAGTGTCCAGACAGTTCCGCGTAACCCAATCCACCCCAGCAGGGCCAGAACTGTGATCCACCCCAACACAACGCCCAGTGTGTCGCCCTGGAGCGTTCCTTCGGTCGGCCCCCACCAGCGAACAAACGTCAGGCCACTCACGAGCGCCGCGAATAACCACAGCAGCGGGTCTGCCAACTCTTGCCGACGCGATTGTTTGGGTTGAGGTACGGGCATAATGAACGAGCTCTAGATGTCAGCCTTCGGACTTCTTCCCGCGGTTTCCAGAATCGCTATGACAAGCAACACGCACAGGATCAGAGAGCAGATTAACCCGGCGGCGTACCAGTTATCAACTTGATACAGCAGCAGACCTCCCAATCCTGTCATCAACGTGGTGAGATGAATGGTGGCCACCGCCGCCGGTTTGCTGAGTCCCAATTCCACCAGTCGATGCGAAAAGTGAGATTTGTCCGGCTGAAATGGGCTGCGGCGTTGCCACAATCGAATCAAGATGACCGAACAGATGTCGTACAGCGGGACGGCCAGGATGCACAGCGGAGCCAGGATCACGTGGGTGCTCGAGCGGCCGTATTCGTAAAATGTGCCTTGCACCGTCATGCACGCCAACAGCAAACCGATAAAATAACTGCCGGTATCACCCATGAAGATTCGCGCGGGTGGCCGGTTGTGGTACAGGAAACCGAGCAAAGAGCCCGCCAGGATCAGCAGGAAGCCACCGACTAACCACCGCGGTTCGCTGGTGGCCGTCAACATGATAATGGCGAAAAGAACCGACGAGATCAGCCCGATTCCCGCTGACAAACCGTCCATGTTGTCGAGGAAATTCAACGAATTGATGAGAACCAGGATCCAGATTACGGTGAAGATCGAGCCTATCCAGGGCTGGCTCACGAACACGGTGGCGTGAATTCCGGCTCCAAAAACCAGGCTACAGGCAACGATAAACTGGCCGAGTAACCGGGGCTGCCATGGTAAACTCTTCCAATCGTCAAACAATCCCATGATTGAAAGGGCTGTTCCGCCAGCCAAAATCGCCCATAATTGGCCCGAACGGTATCTGACCCCATCCAGATGGGGCAGGATTTGACTTGGTAGCAAGTCGGCCAGGAATGGTGCGGACGGAATGGCGAGTGCGATGGCCCACGCACTCGCGAGGGGGGTGACAACACCCAGCCAGATCCCGATTCCACCACCTAATGGGGTCGGAACAAGATGCACTTTCCGTGCGGCCGGCTGATCCATCAAGCCCCATCGGGGTGCCAGATACCGCATCGCCGCTGTCCCGAAACATGACACCAGGCACGCTGGCAAAAAACAAAGCAGGGCGAAGAAAAACATGGGTCAGTGATTGGCTCTCGGTTGTCAGATCTGCGATGCTGCGGCTCGACGAAACTTCACGCGACTTATGGCTTTCAACGCTACGCCAAACGGCCTATCGTACGTGGGATGATTTGTTGAAAAACGCGTTCTGGCAGCCGCTTATGGCGATTTGCCTCTGGACCGCCAAGTCGAATCGGCTGTGAATTCTTTGGACTTTCGGTTTTGGTAAAACAGCTATAACCCCTTGAAATTAGTACGGTTACAATCATAATATGGCTCTTTCTCCGACACAGATTAAGGCGCATCGCGAGGCCGGGACCTTGTTTCTTGGCTGGAGCGACGGCTCGAGCTACGAATTGCCATTCAAATATGTACGCGGTGAATGTCCTTGTGCCGCATGCATCGATGAATTTACCGGAGCGAGAATCTTGGATTTGGACACGGTTCCTGAAACCATTATTCCCGAACAGATGGCGATGACTGGCAATTATGCCCTGAAATTCTCGTGGAGCGATGGACATTCGACAGGTTTATACACATGGGACCATCTTTTGAGCATCTGCCGCCGGCATACGTCGTGAATTGGTGGGCAATCTCGACACGATCTGAGCAATTGGGTTAAAAAAGTGGACGCGGCAATCTATACTGGTGCTTTGATGCGAGTTCACCCTGGAAGATCTCGTATCACAAGCTCAGATTGTGACAGGCATCCTGTTTGAATTTGCCAATTCACGATCAGGAAACCTTACGCACTGCGTTCGTCCTCAGAATTTCCTACCTTGATCCCGCTCCTTGAGGTCGCTTGAATGAACGATTTTGTTTCGCGCCACTGCCGCTGTCGCGTTCTGACTTGGCTGCTTGTGTCTCCCCTGTTTCTGGTCGCCGCTACGACTTGGGCTCAGGATAATACAATCCGCGCCAAGGCTGTCCTGCACTTCAGTTTTGATGAAGCTGATGGGCCGGCACTTGATTCCGCGGCAGCTGGTACAGTGAAGGATGTAGGGCAATTGACCAATGGCGCGACACGCGTCAAAAGTCCATTTGCTGGACAGAAGGGAAAATCGGCGCTGATCGTCGATGGCGCGAAAAAGCAATTCGTTCAAGTTGCCGACAGCGCGGATTTGGATCGCAATAACGGCGTTTCAATCAGCTGTTTCTATCTGCATCTGGGGTCACCAGAAGACGCCGGTTTCCAAGGGCTGTTTGCGAAGCGAGCCGATACGGCGGGCGGTCATACGAATTACGGGATCAATTTCGGCGCCAAGCAGGATCTGCTGCAGGTCTATTTGAATGACGGATCTGCGTACAAGCTGGCTCACTTCGGCGTTCAGCAGTCACTGGGGTTTCGCCGGCCGGGATACATCACCGCCACTTATGAAATTGGTGATGCTCCAGGCGATGACGCCGATCAGGACAAGGATGATGTGCGAGTCCGGTTGTTTTTGAATGGCCAACCTCTGGCGCCGAAGCAATATGCCGGCAACATCAACGTCGGGAATGACACCTGGATCCTGAATGTGAACGTCGCCGCTTTAGTGAACGATGTCCCATTTACGATCGGCTCCAGCACGCCGACGATCGAATTTGCGACAGGTGTCTACGATGAATTGTCATTGTTCCCTCAAGCATTAACCCCTGAAGAAGCCTTAAAACTGTTTCAAGAGACCGCGGGGCCCAATGCATCCACCGCAGTGCTGACTGAAACGTTACCTCCACAAGCATCGCCCCCCGTAATTACAGCTCTCTCAATGAATGGCCTGCAGCTGGGTTCAACAGGAACGCTTGTCATTTACGGCGCGAATTTGCAGCCCACGCCGATCGTAAACCTGCCTATCAGTGGAGCCCAGTTGACAGTGGGGCCGAATTCCAATGCCAGTCAGGTCGAACTCCAGATTGTAATTCCCGCCGGAGCGCTGGTAGAACACTATCCGGTTCGAGTCCAAACACCTGCCGGAATCAGCAATGCCCTGCCACTTGCCATCGACGGATTGCCACATCTGCCTGCCAATACAAGTACACCGGAGAAGCCATTAACATTGCCAGTCGCCGTGTCTGGAGCCCTCTCTGGGGCTCAGCAAGTGAAGACGTATTTTCAGGGTAAAGCCGGGCAGCGAGTCATTGCCGACGTGGAATCTCGGCGCCTGGGAGCAACGATGACTCCCGTCGTCGAGATCAAGACGGCCCAGGGGACACCATTGAAAATCGAATGGGGCCATCTCGAATTTCGGGGCGATGCCCGAGCTGAAGCCGTTTTGCCGCAAGATGGCCTGTATTATGTCGAGTTGCACGACTTGAGCTATGCGGCCCCAGGAGCAAATCCTTTCCGCTTGAAGATGGGAGATCTGAAGCTGGCGGACAGCGTCTTCGGGGGGGCTACAATCGGAGCTGATGCCCAGTTGACAATCTCAGGGCAGGGCGTCGATCCCGCAGTCAAATTGCCAGTCAGCGCGGCGGAATTGGGAATTGGATTGCCTCGCAATTTGCCGCTGCCGGCGGCCTTGGGTGTCGTGGCACCGGCTCCGAACTTATTAGTCAGTCACGGTTCCCAGTTCGTCGAGACGCCCCAAGCGCCTGGGCAGTTACAAGTCGTGGAAGCAAAATTCGCGGCCAATGGGCCACAGTCAGTTTACTTCACGGG
>JAQGHT010000491.1 GCA_028291565.1 Planctomycetaceae bacterium
CCATACTCATCGATCTGTTCTCCTATCCACATCAGCAGGACCGTGCCTGCTGTCATGGTAACTGCCGCAGCAAAGTATTGGAAAAACCAATCAAAATCCGGTAGCACCGAATCTTGAAAATTCCGCGACAACATGCTGACCCAGAAATAACTCTGGATAAATGCCAATATCACCGTTGCATAACGGGTGTATTCGTTGATCTTTTTCCGCCCAGATTCCCCTTCCTTCTGCAACTTCTCCAGCGGCGGATAGACCGTGGCAAAGAGCTGGAAGATAATCGAGGCTGAAATATAAGGCATGATTCCCAGTCCGAAGATGGTACTCATGCCGATACTAGCAGCAGAAAACACCTGGAGCACCTGCAGTGCTTTTCCCAGGCTGCTCGGGTCGTCCTTCTGTCGTTCCAGGGCCTGCATCAGAGCAGATTGGTCTACGATCGGCAACGGGATATAATATCCCAGCCGATACACAGCCAACAGACACAAGGTCAACACGATCTTGTATCTAAGTTCTGGAATACGAAAGACTGTCAGCAGCTTTTCAATCATCGCGACGAATCCTCATCGTTGGTTGCCCCGTCCGTCGGGCGAATGGTCGCGGGACCTGGATGACCTGCTGTATACAACAGTCAGAAGCCAGCGACCGCCGCTGGCTTCTCAATTCAACAACCGCTCGGATCTGGGACACCTGCACCAGATTCGAGATCGGGTTCAACTTCTTAGGAATAATTCTATCGAATCTCTAACGCCAACTCGCCAGCTTAGGCAACGACTCGTTCTACAGTTCCGCCCGCGGCCACAATCTTTTCCTCGGCCGACTTCGAAAACCGGTGAGCCTTCACCGTCAGCTTTTTCGTCAATGCACCATCACCAAGAATCTTGATGACATCGTGCCGGCCTTGGACCAGCCGCGTTGCCAACAGCGTTTCTGGATCCACGATCCCGCCATCGGTAAACTGGGCTTCCAACGCCTCGAGATTCACAATCGCAACCATGGTCGCGAAGTATTTATTATTGAAACCGCGCTTCGCGATACGCCGCGCCAACGGCACTTGGCCACCTTCGTGACTCAAACGCCGTGAATTACCAGCACGACTACCAGCACCCTTGTGTCCACGACCTGACGTTTTACCGTGTCCAGAGCCGGGACCGCGACCCACGCGTTTCCGAATCTTGTTTTTCGTGATTCCTTCGTGGACGTCGTTCAAAATCATCGCATCACCTCTATATTTTGACTGTGGGCGTCACTCGCCGAGAGTCGGACTGTCTTCCGGACAGGTCGGCAGCGGCTTTCATTAAGCACTAGCTGTTCCACAGTTAATCGTTTCTGTCAGCCACAACGAAACCCGCCACCAAATAGTTCCAAAATGGTTCGATTTCGTCGCACGTCCCGAGTCATTTACAACTGGACGCCACGCAGCCGAGCAATGTCTTCACGTGTTCGCAGCTTACTCAGTGCATTCATCGTCGCCTTGACCATATTCAACGGATTCGTCGAACCACGGGCCTTGGTCAAAATGTCGTGGACGCCAGCCGATTCAAGAACCGCTCGAACGCTAGCCCCAGCGATAACGCCCGTTCCTGGCGCCGCAGGTAGCAACAGAACGCGTGATGCACCAAATCGCCCTTCGACCTGATGGGGAATCGTCTTACCAATCAATGGCACACGAATCGTGTTCCGATTCGATGACTTGACGGCCTTATCAACAGCCAAAGGGACTTCGACCCCCTTGCCGTAGCCATAGGACGTTTTGCCCTTCTGGTCACCAGTCACTACCAGTGCCGTGAAGCTAAAGCGCCGACCGCCCTTAACCACACACGCACACCGGCGAATCTGAATGACCTTTTCCTGGCCATCGCCACGTGATTCTGATACTGAAGCCACAGCTCATCCCCCGCCTGGTTGGCGATTCTATTTCTTTGTGACCATCGGACCAACGTGACGTGTCTTATCGCCGCGGTTGCCCCATGTCGTACTTTTTATGGTTCTCGTGACTCTTGCTGAATTGCGATCAATCACCCAACGCTTGCACGTTGGTCTGTCATTGCGAATCCACGTCACCGACTGATCTAACTCAGCCGCCCGACAATTAGAACTCGAGACCCGCAGCTCGTGCCGCATCCGCCAACGCGGCGATCCGACCGTGATAACGATACTGTCCGCGATCGAACACGACTTCTTTCAATCCTTTTTCGGTAGCCCGCTCAGCGATCAATTTTCCAATGATTTCCGCCGCAGCCTTGTTGCCACCATTGGCACCTTCCGCCAACACGCTTTTCTCAGCAGTACTTGCCGAAACGAGCGTCTTGCCAGCCTGGTCGTCAATGATTTGCGCGTAAATGTGCTTATTGCTGCGGTGCACACTCAAACGTGGACGCGTGCTGGTCGCGCGAATCCGATTACGGACTCGAAACCGGCGATTCTGGCGTTGTTTACCGATCCGCGCTGACAGTTTCATCTTCTATTCCTACCCGCTACCACAGACAATCTATTTGGCGAACGGCTCGATCGCACGGCCACCGACTAATACTCTTCGTGACACCGTTTGTCACACCGCAATCAACTTCTCTAATACATCACGAACTACCGAACGCTTTACCAGCCTTGCGGCGGACATATTCGCCAGCGTATCGAATTCCTTTGCCTTTGTAAGGCTCGGGCGGCTTAACGCCTCTCACGATCGCTGCAAACTGACCAACCGCGTGCTTGTCGGCGCTCTTCATGTTCACGTGGGTTTGATCCGGACATTCGACGATCACACCAGCAGGAATCGGCAGCTTCACAATATTTGCGAAACCGACCTGCAATTCCAGGTTCTTACCCTTGATTGCCGCCTGATAGCCGACACCCTGAATCTCCAGCTTCTTAATGAAGAAGGTCGAGACTCCAACCACCATGTTGTTGATCAGGCTGCGAGTCAAACCATGCAAAGCGCGATTCTGGCGCTCGTCGTTCGGACGCTGCACGGTAATCTGGCGGCTCGCGCCATCAAATCCCACTTGCATATTTGGGTGAAAGGCCAGCTTCAGCTCGCCATTCTTCCCCTTCACCGCAACTTCCCCACCCGCGATCTTGACATCGACGTCGGCCGGAACTGCGATCGGTTTTTTACCAATCCGGGACATGATAAACCACTCTCGCCCAACTGTCGGGACTATACCCGTTGTTTCGAATACTCAGTTCGCCGGCCTACTTGACCCGCCAACTACTAGTGCGCTGCTTCAGTGCGTCGATCGACTCTCGCAAACTCATTAAGTCTGCAACGTCGCTACCATACCGTGCACAGTACTTCACCACCAACGCCCTGGGTTTTCGCTTCACGGTTGCTCAACACACCCTTGTTCGTCGAAACGACCGTAATACCCAAGCCTTGCAATACGTGAGGCATTTCATCCGCAGCTGCATAAACTCGACGACCAGGCTTACTCTTACGGCTGATGTGCTGAATGACGCGCTCACCGTTGGGGCCGTATTTCAACACCACCCGCAACGTCGGAGCCGGGCTCGTTTCGAGAATCTGATGTTCCCAAATGTAGCCTTCACGCTGCAAAACATTCGCAATTGCGATCTTAAGCTTCGAAGACGGCATGTCCACATAGGGACGCTCAATCACTGTTGCATTTCGGATGCGCGTCAACATGTCGGCAATCGGATCGGTCATCATAGTAAAATCTGCTCGCTTTGGCTGGTGTACACCGCCGAAAACCGCCAATAAAATCAATTTGTCCAAATATATTTTGCCGCCGACGGAACTTCCCGTGGCAAACCGCCGGTGCGTCCTTGGCATTGTCGTCTGCTAGACTACCAGCTGGCCTTCTTGACACCAGGCAGCAACCCGTCGAGCGCCATGTCCCGGAAACACAACCGGCAAAGCGTGAATTTGCGATACACCGCTCGAGGACGACCGCACAACTGGCAGCGGCGCTCCAGACGAGTACTGAATTTCGGCTTACGCTTTGCCTTCTCGATTTTCGCCTTGCTGGCCATGATTTGCTTCCACGATTTCGTGAATCTGACGACTGCTACCAGGTCCCTGGAACGCTGATATCAGTTGAAAATTGGTTTGTCTCTATTCCGAGCCTGGCGCCCGATGCCGTTTGATCGACCACATTCACAAGCTGTCCGCAACCGCAGAGATTCAGGCAGCATCTGGACGCATCGGCAGTCCCATTTCACGCAACATCACTCGGGCATCATTATCATTAGTCGCCGTGGTGACGATGGTGATGTGCATACCCTGTTGGTGATGCACCTTGTCTGGGTCGATTTCTGGGAACACCAACAACTCGCTCAACCCCAGCGTAAAATTTCCACGGCCATCAAACGACTTCGGGTTCAGCCCACGGAAGTCGCGAACACGCGGAAGAGCCAGGGAAACGAGTCGATCGAAGAACTCAAACATGCGTGCCCCACGCAGGGTCACCATGCAGCCGATTTCCTGACCTTCACGCAAGCGGAAACCTGAAATCGAAGCTTTGGCTTTGGTGACCTGGGGCTTTTGCCCACTGAGCGTCCGCAGATGTCCGACTGCTTCTTCGAGCCGTTTACGGTCTTGCGTTGCGGCGCCGACACCCATGTTGATCACGATTTTCGTCAATCGGGGGATCGCGTGCGAATTCGTATATCCAAGTGTGGACGTAAGTTTACCAACAACAACGTTGCGGTAACGATCTAATGCGCGGGGCGTCATCTCTCACCTATCGCAGCGATTGACGTGGTTCTCACAACCACGTGTCTCGCGATAATTTCTGTACAACATTGACACAGAACTCGCTTGTAGGAACCCGTTCACGAGATCGGGTTTTAATCGGTTCCTGAGGCTTATTTTGGGCCGCCACCAAGCGACCACTACCAACTGGTCCAAACCAGTTACCCCGGAAACACGTCTGCGAGCTCTGACTTAACTCTCAACGCTGGTAAAGCCACAAACTACTTGGCAACCTTGGCGTATTTTGGATTCGCCCGACTGATGATCCCAAAGGAGTGGCCGCATTTCTTGCAGACACGCTTCTTGGTTCCGTCCGCATCATATTGATAGCCGACGCGGACACCCTTCTTGCAGGTGTCACAATACAGCGCGACGTTCGAAACGTCAATCGGCATCTCTTTTGAGAGACGACCGCCACCCGGTGCCTTCGGATGACCCTTCTTGACGTGTTTGTAAACGCGATTCACGCCTTCGATCACCAGCTTCTTACCGTCCGCGACAATCGCGAGGACTTTGCGAGGCTGAGCACGGGCGTCTTCGCCGACTATAACCGTCACCAAATCGTTCTTTTTGATTTTCATGGCTTAGACGACCTCACTCGCCAAACTAATGATCTTCATGAATTTGCGATCGCGAAGCTCGCGAGCCACCGCGCCGAAAATACGTGTTCCTTTGGGATTGCCATCGGCGTCAATCAGCACGATCGCGTTTTTGTCAAAGCGAACATAGCTGCCGTCGGCCCGCCGCGCCCCGTATCGGACACGCACGATCACGCCCTTCACCACGTCGCCAGTTTTCACTGCCGAACCGGGCAAGGCCTTCTTAATGCTGCATACAATGATATCGCCCAGACCAGCGGTCCGTCGACTTGTACCACCCAACACCTTAATACAGTACGCCACCTTGGCCCCGGTATTGTCGGCAACATCCAGGATTGTCTGCATCTGGATCATGATTTCATCCCATTCGTTGCCGCACACATGTCGGCTGATCTATTGCGATGTAGCGACGACCCGCCGGATTGTTTCGCGGCCATCCCAGTTCAAACTGAGCGCCGGAATTCCAACAGTGAAATCGACTACCAAGTGTTTCAAATCTAATTCGACGCGGCGGGAGCCGCAGTCTCCAGGCTCGTGGCCTTGGTCACAACACGAACGAGTTCCCAGCGCTTCAACTTCGACAACGGGCGTGATTCCACGATCTCGACCGTATCGCCAGTGTGCGACGTGTTCTCTTCATCATGAATGTGACAGATGGTACGCGAACGCACGGTTTTCCCGTACTTAGCGTGTTTGAAAGTCCTGCCGACCTCCACCCGACGAGTCTTATTCATTTTGTCGCTGGTCACGACACCAATCATGCGCTTGTGCATTATTGCCTTTACTCCCGTAATTCCGACCGGCCAATTGGTGGCCGCTTCGCCTACTGCTGTGACTCGACGGGACCGCGCGTCAGCAGCCGCTCGTGTTCGATAGTCTTGATGCGAGCAATTTCGCGACGCAGCTTGCGAAGGTTGCTCGGGTTATCCAATTTTTCTGAAGACGACTGAAACCGCAGTTTAAACAGCGATTCCTGTGTTTCTTTCAGAGAAAAATTGAGCTGTTCGTCGCTCAATTCTCTTAATTCCTGTGCTTTCGCCACGATCGTCTGCCTTCCAAAATCACTGTGGACGATTCCCGTTTCCGAGTTGTCCGACTGAATTTCGCAATCCGAATCTTGTTCGACTGCAAGGTTTTCACCGTTCAATCGCCTGCCCGGTCAATTACGTTCCGAGCGGACGGCCGATCAGACGACACCGAACTGGCAGTTTATAGGCCAAACGCGCAAAGCACTCGCGTGCCGCGTCCTGGCTCACACCCAGCAATTCAAACATCACCGATCCCGGCTTGACAACTGCCACCCAGTGATCCGGTTCGCCCTTACCCTTACCCATTCGCGTTTCCAACGGTCGCGCTGTCACGGGCTTGTGCGGGAAAATCCGAATGAACAACTTACCTTCGCCCCGGATATACTGATTTGCGGCAATGCGGCACGCTTCAATCGTGGTCGCTTTGATATATCCGCCCTGCGTGGTCTGCAGGCCCCAATCACCCAGGGCGACGGTGTTACCACGAGTGGCATTACCTCTTATGCGACCTCTTTGCTCTTTGCGGTGCTTGACCCGCTTTGGCATGAGTGCCATCGCCAGACTCCTCTGCGTTGTACGCGCCCAAATGTATCCACACTTTAACGCCGATCACTCCCATGGTGGTAAGTGACTTGCGGAGACCGTAATCGATATGCGCTTGCAATGTCGACAACGGAATTGAACCACGATGTGCCTTCTCGCAACGTGACATTTCTGCCCCGCCCAAGCGGCCTGACAACTCTACCTTAACACCGAGCGCTCCCGCTTCCATCACCTGGTCCAAAGACCGCTTGATGGTTCGGCGGAAACTACCGCGTTTCGACAATTGTTGTGCGATGTCTTCAGCAACAAGGGCCGCACAGCGCATCGGATTCGCCACTTCGACGATCTTCAGATCCATGCGACGTCCGACCAAGTCTTCCAACTCAGCCTTCAGCCGATCGACTTCCTGACCCTTGCGGCCGATAATAATACCAGGCCGAGCTGTATGCAAAAACACAATCACTTGATCGCGCGTTCGCTCAATTTCAATCTTCGGAATCCCAGCGAACTGATATCGCTTCGTGATAAATTGCCGAATCTTGAAGTCTTCGATGATCAATTCACCGAATTCCTTCTTTGACGCGTACCAGCGACTCCGCCAGTCTTCGACAATTCCAACGCGAAAGCCAGTTGGCCGTACTTTTTGTCCCATGGGGCTGACCAATCACATTGACTTGGGGCCAGACTGCTT
>JAQGHT010000511.1 GCA_028291565.1 Planctomycetaceae bacterium
CTCAACCATGATCAATTTCAACTGAGGAGTCAACGGCCATGCATGACGCTTACATTCTCGCGGGAGTTCGAACGCCCATTGGAAAATTCCTGGGTGGCCTGTCATCGCTCGCCGCGCCAGAACTTGGGGCTCTGGTCATTCGCGAAGCCTTGCAGCGGGCAAACATTGCACCGGACAGGGTTGAGGACGTGATCATGGGAGAAATCCTGACCGCTGGTGTGGGGCAGGCCCCGGCACGCCAGGCCGCCTTGAAAGCCGGGCTACCACCTACGGTCTCGGCGTTGACCATTAACAAGATGTGCGGTTCCGGCTTACAGGCCGTGATGCTGGCAGCCCAGGCCATTCGTGCGGGCGATGCCAGCATCGTCGTGGCCGGAGGCATGGAAAGCATGAGCCGTGCGCCGCATATTTTAAAAGGCGCCCGCGAAGGCCTGAAGTACGGCGACGCGAAGCTCGAGGATTCCATGATCCTCGATGGACTGTGGTGTTCCTTGGAGAATTGCCACATGGGAAGCCATGCAGATTACACAGCCGAACATTGGAAAGTCTCTCGAGCCGACCAAGACCAGTTTGCCGTGAGCAGTCATGCTGCCGCAGTTGCGGCCACACGTGACGGCAAATTCCAGAGTGAAATCCTGCCGATCAAAGTGAAAGTCAAACGCGACGAAATTGTCATCCAGCAGGATGAAGGCCCCCGGCCCGAAACGGACATCGCCAGTCTGTCGAGGCTGAAGCCCGCCTTCAATGCAGATGGTACTGTGACGGCTGGAAATGCTTCCTCGTTGAGTGATGGTGCTGCAGCCCTGGTTGTCACAGATTTGACAACCGCGGAATCCAGCGCTGCTCCCTGGCGCGCCAGGATTGTGGCCTATCACACCAGTGGCGTTGCGCCTCGAGATATCTTTATCGCCCCAGTTGAAGCTGTACGCGGTGTGTTACGAAAAGCCAGGCTCCAGGCGAAGGATATCGACCTCTTCGAATTGAATGAGGCCTTCGCATCGCAAATGCTCGCCTGTGCGAGAGAATTGCAACTGGATCCAGAAAAGATCAATGTCCACGGCGGAGCGATCGCCCTGGGCCATCCCATCGGAGCCAGTGGTGCACGGGTGCTGGTAACATTGCTGTCAGCCTTGCATCAACGCGGGCTGAAGCGAGGCATGGCAAGTTTATGCCTGGGCGGAGGTAACGCGGTGGCTCTGATCGTCGAGTTGTAGAATTGAGAAAGTACGCAAAAGGGATGTTGTAGGATGGACATTCCTGTCCGTCCGATGGGACGACGGAATGGGATTCTGATCGACGTTTTCTTAGATCTAGACTAGCTCAGCAATCTCGAGACACACGTTTCGGAGCCGTGTTTGCAAAGGCCGAAGCCGAAGCACGCACTCTTCAAAACGAAGTCCGAGAAATGTCGAACAAATTGAATCGCCTTACGCTGATTTCTCAAACCATGTGGGAATTACTACGTGAACGCACGGGTCTCACGAATGCAGAAATCGTCGACAAGATGCACGAAATCGATCTGCGAGATGGAGTCGCCGATGGCAAAATCGGTCCGTCAGTGAATACACAAGTGTCACCTTAGATCCCACATTTCCACCTTTGCGGTGTGGCTATTAATGTTTCGGCCGCCGAGGTTGAACAATGATCGTCAACGAACCGGAAGTGACCGGCAATCCGCCAATTGTCGCGGTGATCGTAAAACTGTCCGCGACAGAGCCCGTGAGCGAGACTTGATAAGTCCCGTTATGATTATCCTGGACTTTGCCCAGATTCGCGCGCTTTTTCTGCACTCCTTGCGACGCGAATTTCACAGACAAGCCTCCGCTTGTGAGTTGGTTGCCATTTTGATCTTTGGCAATCAGCGTGATCGTGGTTGCTCCGTGCAGCGGAATCGTCGAATTCGACGCTTGAATCGTTGACCGAGACAGGCTGAGAGCTCCGGGCGAAACCGATATGCTCGCGGACAAGGAGACTACCATACCATTGAGCAGGGTTTCGATCGTGTTGCTGCCCACCTTAATTCCCGTGAAAACTGAGGTGTAAGTACCATCGTGATGATCCACCACGGTCGCGAATGTCCCTTGTGCAGTGCCCACACCCGTTCCGAATGTGACTGCCAATCCACCTCCAGTCAACAGGTTTCCAAACGAGTCCTTCGCGGTCAAGGTGATGGTGGCAGTCTTGCCTGAGACCAGACTTGACGACGTCAGTGTTAGCAATGATTTTTGCGCATCGAAGGCGCCAGGTGTGACGGTAATCGAAAATCCGGTGGTAATCGAATCACCACGAGTATCAGTCGCCGTCACGTTGAACAAGACCGTACCAGTCCGCGACGGAGTTCCCGTGAACGAAATCGCCGGGCCATTGATCGTCACTTCCAATCCGAGATCCGTGAATGATGTGACTGACGTTGCCTGATAACCAAGCGTTATGGAGCCAACTCCACCGTTCGCCAGGATCGTCTGATTGTAGATGAGTCCCGCTTGAGCATCTGCAAGTGTCGATCGATCAAAAGCCAGCGGCGCAGACACAGTGACGTTCACAATGGCGGAACTCACCGCTCCGCTGCTGTCCCGAATCCGATATCCAAACCGATCGTCACCAGTAAAACCACTATCTGCGGTGTACAACAATGTCCCGTCAGGTTGGAGTTTTACCGTCCCGTGCCTGGGGCTCCATGATGGGCTGACTTCGAGATCGGCGTCGGCGGCGGAAGTATGCAAATCAAAATCACTTGCCCGAACATTGACAGATGTTGATACACCGGCCACGGCTTGTATCGAGACATCGTTCGCGACAGGCGCCTGGATCTGCAAATCCAAACCCCAGTCCGCGATACTCGTGGTGACACCAACTGCATTTGGTGACTGCTGCGGTGTTGGAAAAGGTTCTTGCGTGTCTGTCTGAAACGCCGTCGTCGGACGAATGAGATCTCCCGTTAACAGCGCAGCATAACCGACCGATGCCGAATCCGTTCGCGTCACCCAATTCTGCTGAGTCACGCCGTTCCAGGCAGCATCGATTTTTGACAGTTCGAACTGCGCAATCTCGGAATCTGCAGGTACGACGTGATAGAGAACGGGCCAGACTTGAGCTGTGGATCTGGGGTACCAGTCCGATAAGTCAGCGACGGCAAGCCGCATCGAATCGGCATCGGTGCCAGGCAATGTCCAGTAGAAGACAGGATGCTGCGGATCGCTGGAAGTGTATAAATAAGTGAGAATTCCGCTCCGTACGTGATCCGCCGCGGCTGCATTGTTGGATGCCGCCGCATCGTCCCCATAAATGACCGAGTTAATCAAAGCCAGCGATTGGAACCCCTGGTAGGTTTCCGAATTGTCTTGCAAATCCACTGCCGATTGCGGTGAATCCAGGGCACCTCTGGTCAAACCTGTGGTGGGGTCCTGCAAATTGGTCAACAATTGGCCAATCTGGTCGATTTTCCCGCGCACTCCCGGCTGCATGAACAAGCTGGTGTCTCCGGTCGCTGCGTAATAAGCCCACAAGGCTGTTGCCAACATGCTTCCGCTGCTGTCGTCGGCATCCGGCTTCGTATTGAGCAATGTCCCGTCGGGTGTCTGGAATACTTCGGTCCCGTCCGCGCGAAAATAGCGATAGGGAACCGTTCCGTCGGAGCTCATCGAATCCAACTGCACGCTGAGATACTTTCTGGCGATTGCGAAACGATCGATGCCTGCGACGTCCGGCGCGGACAGAAATCCCAGCAACATGGTATTGGCGAAATACCATTCCACCTGATAGTAGTTTTGGTCATTCTTGACTGCCGGAGCCGCGATGGCCCCATTCGGCAGGGCTGAATCCGCGATATACCTGACAAGGTCTGACACAGTGGCATTCGGAAGCAGCGTGGGATCCACATAAACATGCAGCTGAATGGCACGATCCAGCGCATATCTCCCATCTACGGGATCGCCGTTCTTGAAATAGGCGTAGCCCAGCGCGAGCCAGATCGAACCATTATCCTGATCAATCGACAATTCGTTGTTGTACGCGGCGATCGCACTCTCAAGATCGCTCGGCGTTGAGCTGTTCTGCTGCACATAGAGATTGGCGAGCGACAGAATCACAGGAGGCTGATTGGGATCAATGCCCAGAGAACGCTGGTCCGCGTAGATCGCATTCGAGAGATCGCCCGAGGCAGAACCTCCTCGCTCCACGAACAGATTCGCCAGTGAGAACCAGACATCGGCCTGGTTGGGATTGATTTGCAGAGATTGCTGCTCCGCATAGATCGCGTTGGAGAGATCATCAAGCTCAACGCTTCCCCGCTGGAGCAGTAGCTTGGAAAGCGATAACCAGACACCAGCCTGATTCGGAAGAATCCCCAGAGAGCGCTGTTCCGCGTAGATGGCATTCGAAAGATCGTTCGTCGCGGAATTTCCACGTTGGAGAAAGAGATTTGCGAGCGATAACCAAACGTCAGCCTGGTTCGGATTGACCTGCAAAGATTGCTGCTCGGAATAAATGGCATTCGACAAATCGTCTTGTGCAGCATCACCGCGCTCCAGCAACAGGTCCGCCACGGACAGCCAGACGTCGGCTTGATTGGGATCGATTTGTAACGAGCGCTGCTCGGAATAAATGGCATTCGACAGATCATCCAGATTCGGATCTCCACGCTGGAGCAACAGGTGAGCCGCCGACAGCCAGACAGCGGCTTGATTGGGATCGATTTGTAAAGACTGCTGTTCCGCATAAATCGCACTTGAGAGATCATCCAAACCGGCATTTCCACGCTCGATGAACAGGTTCGCCAGCGACAACCAGACGTCAGCCTGATTCGGTTGCTGAGCCAATTCCTGTTGTAAGGCATGAATCTGATCATCAATCGACTGATCGAGCGCAACCACATTGACAACATCCGACTGCGCGAGATCAGGAGAAATTGAGGTCAATAATTCGCGGAGTTCAAGCCCCTCAATGGATGTCCCGCAAAGCGCCACGGAACGCCTGCAACGTTGTTGCCGGGAAGAAGTACCCGCTCTCACATTGAACGGAAGACGGACCACCGCAAACAGTCGATTCAAGAGGCGACGAAACATCAGTGCTCGGACGTCCTGCGACGCGTGCGGTCGCAGTTCCATGACAGGCGCTACGGCAATAAGAATTCCCTTAGACTGTCGAACAGACTTCTTCATGGTGGGAAAGGCTTTCCGGTTGGCTGGCGATTGGTGCAACCACCTCGCCAGTCAAAGGGTTCCCAGAACAAAAATGAAGATCGGTACTTCAATCGTCTGGAACGCACTGGTGAGCGTACAAATCATAAGCGGCATTCCCTTCGGATTCTCTCACATTTAGCCGTACATGTATCGCGAATCGCCAAAATTGTCCCACTCGGGGAGGAGATTCAGAAATCGCTCAGCGAATCACAAGGGAATTACGCTGCTGAGACCGCAGAATCGAAAGGCGGCCATACTGTCGCCGTAAATCACGAACAAGAAATAAGGATTTGCGCAGCAATAAGTGCCGTAGGATGGGCACTCTTGCCCGTCGATGACCTGAAAGGCCGTAGGCAACTTCCGACAGTTATTGATGCGCCGATCCTAAGCTCGACTTTGGCCATCATGTGGCCTGTGTGATGGTGTTAATAAGCAGGGTTTTCTCGCTTCCTGTGAGTTTTTGAAAGGCTTGGGAGTATCGAGGGCTTGCAAAAATCCAATTTCGCCAAATATG
>JAQGHT010000543.1 GCA_028291565.1 Planctomycetaceae bacterium
CGATGACGATTGCCGCCGAGTTGGTGCAACATCGGATCAATGTCAATGTGATCGAACCAGGATGGATCGATACACCTGGAGAACACGCCACGTTTGGCGATGCTGCGATTGACGAGGGGGCCGCGAAATTACCCTGGAAACGACTGGGAACCCCCAGCGACATCGGCCGCGCGGCGGTGTTTTTGTGTTCGGAAGACGCCGACTACATCACGGGGACGACATTGCTTGTGGACGGTGGTTTTGCACTCCGAGCGGCATTGCCGTTGCTCTAGCTATGACGTCTGCAATCATGATTCCAGAATCACGGCGACACTGACCCCGGCTTCAACGCGCGGAAAGGTATGCAGCACGATAACCAGTCCCGCGTAGCGGGCTCGGATGGTTTCCTCGCGTTGCCCCAGGGAATCGACGATCGTACCGAGAACCTGATCCGCTTGGACTTCCTGGCCCAAGGTCACAGCCGCGTTGAAAAATCCTTCGCAGGGAGCGGGATGATTGATTTGCATGTGTCCAGCACCCTGGCGATCGTCTTCCACAATCAGCGGCGGATCATGCGGTAAGATTGGTTGGCCTGCGAGCAGTCCAAATTCGTACATCACGTTCAGGCAGCCCTGAATGTAGGCCCAGACACCTTCGACACTGATCCGTCCGCCCCCTTCGTATTCGGTATAAATCGCAGGCACATTCGCGTCACGCGCGACGGACAGAGACCGACCGTTCAGGTTTGGATCGGTGCCCCAGATAATCGGTAGGCCAAAGGCGCGGGCCATCTTTCTTTGTTGAGCCAGTACTTCAGCGTTCGCATGCAGCGTGTAGCCGCTCAATGGCAGTACCATCAAGCGCGTCCCGCCGGTGTGCAGATCGATATACAAATCCGCAGAACGAATCAGCTCGGACAGCTGGAACGCGATTTGTTCCGTGATGCTGCCGTCCGCGCGTCCAGGACAAGTTCGAGCAAGATCGCGACCATCTTCCGCCGCCCGCTGACCAAGCCGGAACGCCGGCTCGTTGACAACGGGAACCAGTGTGACTCGGCCGCGAAGTTCTTCCGCGTTGACCAGGGACATTAACTGCCTGATCGCGGCCATTGGCTCGAACTCGTCGCCGTGGACGCCACCTGTGATCAATAGATGCGGACCGGGTTGTCGGCCTGCGATTTCGTGTCTTGCGAACATGGGGAGTGGATGCTTTTCGAGTTCGTTTTCTATACTCGTTCTTAGAATTTCGAGTTCCGCTCTCGAAGACTTCACGAAGTCCTGCTGGATCGAGAACGGAACGCTAATTTTCACGTAGCCAAGGTTACCAAACCTTGGGGATCGCACCAGAAACGGAGCAAACCGCCCCAATCTCTGGCGAGATTGGCTACCGAAATCGATCACGGCGTAAATGGAACGCGTTATCACACTATTTCGCTTTGAGGATTGCCGCGAGGTCCTTCTTGGCTTGCTCCAGGCCGTTTTTGACCCAGATCAAATCGCAACCGCAGGTCGTCCAAAGAGCACCTCGATTCAGCAATTCCTGGATCCGCTGAGTTGTCCCGGCGACCGTGCCCCAAGCCTTCCCGTGCCGATCCGCTGCCTTTTGGATGACCTTCAAGGCTTCGTCAATCTTGGGATGCTGAAACTGGCCCGGAATTCCGGCGAGTATCGAAAAGTCGGCGGGCCCAAGCATAATCACGTCAACACCCTCGACGGATGCAATTTCATCGACGTGCTCGAGTGCCTTGGGGTCTTCAATCTGAATCACATTCCACGTTTCCGCATTGGCAAAACGGATGTATTCAGCCATATCCATAGAACAGTATGGCATGTCGGGGTTTCCGCCATCGAAACCACGAGTTCCCAGCGGTGCGAACTTACTCCAGCGGACGACCTCGCGGGCTTCGTCGGCATTGTCACAGCGGGGATAGAGAATCCCATGTGCTCCCGCTTCCAGCATGCGGGCCATACGCATGTATTCACCTTTCGCGGGCCGCGCCATGATGTCGGATGTGCCGACTCGAGCTGCCCGCATTAATGCGTTGGCCGTTTCAACACTGTAAGAGTGATGCTCCAGGTCCATCCAGATGAAATCGAATCCGGCCAGGCTGACCATCTCATAGACCGACGGATCGGTCAGATGTAATGCGACACCGATGACGGGTTCTTTTCGGCTGAGTTTATGCTTGACGATACTGGGACGCATGAAGCAAATGCCTTTATAGTTGATGTCTAAACAAACGGGCGAAACACGCCCGACTTCTTAAATGGTAAATGGCGGAAAAAACCTGTAGGCGAGTCACTCCGTGACTCGCAGTAGCAGAGTTTGCCGTTCAGGCAAACTCTGCTATGCACCGGTTGTTTTGCAGATTGTAAAGAGAGTCAATAAATCAATTGACCTCCAACAATTGCCAGCGGATGATGTGCAAGTAGTCTTCGAAACACCAGAAGACCGCAAACACGTTTCCATTGGGCTGTTGAATTAGACTGGGGTAGCCGAACTTTAATGCCCCGAGTTCGTCTCCGGAACTGCGAGTCCCCGACATTCCCGAGACAGCACCTTGCCACACCGGGAATTCCTCAAGATTGATCCATTCATCACCTTTAATCTGGACCAGATTGGCCCACAATCCTGGTTGATCCAGCCGCCGATAAAGGCAAAGCACTCTGCCGTCCGCGAGCGTCAGCAGTTTTGCCGTCTCGCCTCGCAAGCCATTCTC
>JAQGHT010000570.1 GCA_028291565.1 Planctomycetaceae bacterium
CGTTATGGTCGACGATCGTGTGGTGCACTGATCGAATCACTGTGACGTGATGCATTTGCCGCGATAATAGCGGCAGGTGCTCGCAAACATCGATTCCCGGGATCGTGGTCCGGATCGGCCGAAATTCACCCCGGATTTCTGCTGGAGCTTCCGGTTTAAGATCCCACAAATCTTGATGTGCCGGTCCACCCTCCAGAAACAACAGGATGCATGATTTGGCCCGGCCTTGCCGAAATCCGGGGTTGGATTGTGTTTCGGCGGCCTGAAGTTCCGGGAGACTTAAACCAAGACCCGCGAGCATCCCCAATCGCAGTCCGGCACGCCGCGATATCATCAATCTGCTGAGGTGGCTGGCGAGTGAAGTCATTCCGGAACCATTCAGCTATCGAGCGTAATGGGGCATTTGAAATCATCGGGCTTGACTGCGATGACAGAACACGTCACTTGCGGCAACAATCGCTCGGCGGTATTCCCCATGATAAAACCTGCCAGTCCGCTGCGGGCGATTGTGGCCATGACCAGCAAATCGATTTGCAATTCGCTGATCGCCAGCAGAATGTTTTTCCCGGCCTGCCCCTGGCGGACGTGAATCTTCGGGGGTTGCGATAAAGCTCGGACTTCGGGGCAATCCAAATGACTTTGAATCTTGGATTCAGCGGTCTGGGATGCTCGCATCAGGAACGCTTCCTGTCGCGGGTCGATTCCAATTTGCGACGTCTCCCACGAATGCTCTAAAGCATGCAAAACATGCAGGTCAGCCCCTTCAGCCAACGCGATCTGAGCGCCCAGCCGGATCAAACGGGCTCCCACGGGGCTGAGATCATCAGCGACGAGAACATGGCGTTTCTTGGTTTCAATATGCGCACGAGTGATCCAGACAGGACAAGGACAATTTCGCAACAGTTTCAGTCCAGTACTCCCAAAGATCAAGGTTTGCAGATCGCTGAGGTCGCGTGTTCCAGCCATCAACAAATCATGGTGCCCTCGGAGGACTCGTTTGACTAGTTCGAGCCAGCTTTTTCCCACAGCGTGCCCGGCGAACGCCTGTTTGACGCCACTTCCGATTGCTTTCTGCACGAGACCATCCAAGACCTTGTCTGCTTTATTGCCTAGATCGAGCAAGGCGTTGGGATCTTCATCTTCGTAATATTCCAAAGTGTGCGGAGGCAAATCGATGGCCGCGAAAAATGTCAGATTCGCGCCACTTTTGGAGGCCAGCTCGATCGCTCGATCGACGACTGTCCGGGCTGCATCGGTCAGATCAGTCGAAATCAGATGGTCTCCGTGAGACAAATCGACGCCGACCAGAATGTTCTGCGCTTCCGACATGATTTATGGCTCTCAATTGTTTGTGAATCGGTCATTGTCAGACCGTCAAATTATTGCGAATCAGTGATCCGTGCATGGGCAACGGCGCGGATGAAGGTATTTTACATAGGATCATCAATCACAAGTGACTAATGACACTTTCCACCATGATACAACAAAAGTCATGGCTCATTCCAACCCAAAACGGATTCACTGGTTTAAGAGTTTTCGGCCGCGAAGAATTCCGCTATGCTTTTGACGCGCTGTGCGAATCGAACCTCACTGCATTCCTTAATAAAACTCAGAGTCCAGCCCATGAAGATCACAGAAGTTGTCTGCCAGATCATCCGGATAAAGTCAGTGATAGCGAAAACCGCCAGCAGCCAGGATTCGGTCATCGTCCGGATTCGGACGGACAATGGTCTAGAAGGGGTCGGAGAGGCCGATTCTTCACCCGAGGTCGTCAAGGCCATCGTTGATGCTCCGTTCAGCCACAACATTGCTTGCGGCCTGCGGCAGTTGTTGGTGGGAGAAAATCCTCTGGAAACCGAACGTCTCTGGCAGAAAATGTACCGCCGGACCATGTATTTCGGCCGTACCGGTGTCGGCATCACGGCGATGGCCGCAGTCGACATGGCGTTATGGGATCTGAAAGGGAAGCACTTTGGCGAGCCGATCCATCGCTTATTGGGCGGGCAGCAACATGCCAAGATCAAGGCCTATGCGTCGATTTTGTTTGGACGCGATGGAGCCGAGACCAGGGAAATTGGTCAGAAATGGATTGCGGCCGGATACCAGGCGGTGAAATTCGGTTGGGAGCCCATGGGACAGAGTGAGGCGGTCGATATCGATCTGGTGCGCGGAGCGCGGGCCGGATTGGGCGACAACGCGACGTTGTTGATTGATGCCGGTTGCGTCTGGGATGCTCGAACTGCGTTGCAACGCGCGATGAAATTCCAAGACTACAACATCGGCTGGCTGGAAGAACCATTGCGTGAGGACGATGTGGACGGTTACGTCTGGCTGCGAAATCGTTCGCCAGTCCCAATCGCTTCGGGAGAAGGCGAATGTGGCCGCGAATCATTCCGCCCCTTCATTGATCGTCAAGCCCTTGATGTGTATCAGGTCGATTTGTCCCGAAACGGCTTCACCGATTCCGCCTTCATCAAAAGTCGAGTCGAGGAAATCGGGGCCCGCTTGTGCAATCATTGCTACACTAGCCCTCTCACTGCGGCAGCCAGTCTGCACTGGCTCTGCACCTGCCGCGACGCATTCCTGTTCGAAGACTGCGTCGAAGATTCACCGCTGCGACACGAATTGACCCACGAAAAGATTCAGGCGGTTGACGGCTGGATTTCCGCCCCGAACGGTCCAGGGCTGGGCGTCACAATCAACGAGGAATTCGTCCAGGAGAATTTGATTTCGGAATCCAGGTAATGTGCCGTTTTGGGGCCAGTGTTGATTCGTGAACGAAACCTCATGTTGCCCAGGCAGGCTCTCCGGGATGCCAGATTTCTGATTGTGAACAGTGCAAGTTCGCAGATTCGCACTTGCTGTGTTCCACCCTGCAAATCGCATCATCCATGTAACAGGCGTTACCCATTCTCCAGGGTTTTGGATTGGAGCAAAAATAAATGTAGTGGCAGGCGCCCCTGGCGTGCGTTCTGACGCTCGCCGCGTCAACTACATTTCGATCTTATTCCTGCGCCGCTCCTTATCGGAGTGCCCGAGGAACTCCGCCATCGCGGTCACGTGAGGCGGCGAGGCCTGGAATGTCCGGTTCCAAAACGCCACCCGGCTGGTGCGCTTTAAGAATAAAGTCGCGCATTTGAAGAATTGCCGGGCCCATCAGAAGGATATAAATCGGAGGCGCCAGGCAGAATATCACTGGAAACAGCATCCGGATGCTCGTCTTGCTTGCAGTTTCTTCTGCTCGCTGGCGCCGGGCACGACGCACGCTGTCCGCATAGTCGCAAACGGCAGTCGCGATGTGTGAACCCATACGTTGTGTTTGGGAGACGAGTGTTGCCAGGGCGTTAATGTCCGGTGTGTCGATACGCGCGGCAAAACTTTTCAAAGCATTTGCCATGGTGTCCGCATCAGCGTGTCGGCGAATGATCTCGAATTCCAATGCAATATCACGATTTGAATACTTGATTTCTTCGGAAACTCGTTTTAACGCCTCGCGTAAAGGCAAACCTCCGGTGAGGCACATTGTGATGATGTCGAGCGCGTCGGGCAGTCCAGATTGAATCCGCTCGACTCGAGCATTCGCTTGTATTGAAAGCAGGAGGCGTGGAAAGCCATATCCCAATGCGACAGCAATTGCACCGACTGCGAGAATGATCTTGGGGATTTGAGTGCCTGGGTCAGCCAATGTCGCGAGTATTAACGTGGTTGCAATCGCTCCGATGACCAGCGTATTTCTGGTAGCCAGGTATTCCTGCAAGGCGTGCGTCCCGTAGTACCCGGCCTGCATTAGATTCCGACGTATGATGCCGACTTCGGACTGCAGTTGTGGAACTGCGCCCGCCATTGCCTGCACAAAGAAGCCGACTTTCTTGCCTGGCTCGCTCAGCAGTCCGGTCAAATCATCCTTTTCGCCTGCCAACCGTCGTGCGACCTTCCGTCCACCCGCGATGAAGTCGCCGATCAGGAAGACGAGAATCGACAGCACTGCGAATGCACCAACTGATACGAAGTCTATGAAACTCATAGTGAATTGATCTTAAAGGAGTCAGAAAACGCAGCCCCAAAAAATGGGGCATGCCGATTCGGGCCGTCAGTTGAAATGAATCGTCAACATTGACAAGTACTACACTGAACAGGCCCGATCAAAGTCGGGAGCAGGACCGAAGTTCCGACCAAGGCTTTTCAGGCTGGCTTTTTCAATAGTGCCAGCACCCATAGAACTCCAATGAATTCCAGGCAAAATGCAATCAACAGCAAGAATCTCCCAATTGAGTGAGTCAATAGTGGCATGACGTGCTCAGGGAAATACAGAAAACAAATCAGGTAAGCCAACGGTGAAACAATCGCGATCATTAAAGTCGAAGATCGTCCTGCGCCTGTCGACGCCCGCATCTGCCGTACGGCATTCAATCGATCTCGAATCACTCCCGCCATCCGATCCAAAGCCAAGGGCAAATTTCCGCCCGCCTCGCGATGGACCATCAACGTCGAGGCCAACATTCGAAGTTCCACCAGGCGAACGCGGCGGGTCAGTGACCGCATGACTGTGCCGAGAGCCAGTCCTAGATCCAGTTGCCGAGCACATCGGGTAAATTCTTTGCCAACGACACCCTTTGTCTCCGAACCCACCAAGGCAATTGCCTGATCGACACTTTCTCCGGCTCTTACCGCTCGCGAAAAGAGATCGACTATGTAGGGCATATTCTCCTGCATCTCTTTCATCCGCCGGGACCGTGCGATTACCATGAAGAGAATCGGCAAAAACATACCTGTAGCCGCCGCAAGCGTTGCCAACATTGCATTCTCTTTAGCCAGGAAAACTCCACCGCCTCCCAGCAAGCCACCGGCCAGAACCATCAAGAATGCGGTCACGGATGAAATGTCAAATCCAGACTCGATGACAAGATGTT
>JAQGHT010000586.1 GCA_028291565.1 Planctomycetaceae bacterium
GTCAGTTTCGTGCTGAATCCCGCAGGGGGCGCAAGGTTTGGCAATCTGACGACGAAATACGAACCCGATTCAGATGGAGCGAAATATCACCTGGCGGTATTGCTCAACGAGATCGTCCAAACCGCGCCGACCATTAACCAACCGATTCACACTCATGGTCAGATCACGGGAAACTTCACAACTGCCGAAGTGAATTTGATCGTGAATATTCTGAACTCAGGTGCGTTGGAAGTCCCTCTCAAACGCACTCCTGTCAGCGAAAGCGCGACTGCCCTACCTATGGGGGCGAAAAAGGGGTTCAGTGATGCAGCGTACAAGAAGGCGTTTCAACACCGACTGCAGGTCTTTGTAAATCCTGGACAAAGCTTGACTCTTGATCCCAGTGGTTACGCACCGACGACGTATGTTGGAATGGCCGGAGTCGGCAAGGACGCGGCGACTTTGGAAATTGACGATCCCAAAGCCGGGATATTCGGCTACGACCGTCAGACAAGAGTCACGGACATCAAGGACGGAATGTCCAACACCATGCTGGTCACTGAAGTCTATCAGGATTTCGGCCCCTGGGGTCGCGGAGGCCGGGCCACGATTCGCGGGTTGACGGCGAAGCCGTACATCAATGGTCCGGACGGAATCGGCCGTGGAAAAGGTTCCGGCGGAGTGCATGTTCTCATGGCGGATGGCTCGGTACGCTTCATTTCCGAGAACATCAAGCCCGAAGTTTTTGAAGCCTTGGCAACCATGGCCGGCGGCGAAGACGTGGGCGAGTTCTAAGAAGCAGAGATCAGAGCCACGCTTTGTACTTGCCTTAATAAGATGATTTCAAATGGCAGTTTCAAACAGTGGCGAAGGAAAACGCTCGAATGCCACGCTTTGTTTTTCGCGATCGCTGAATAGTTCAAATGATGCTGTTCGACAAAGCGTGAGAAATCATGCCAGCCACTTGCGGTGAAGCATTGATGGGTACGAACTTTATGTGAGGATGCTCTTTCGCATAGACCCGAAAAACTTCATCTGCAAACCCTTGCCCAATCATGCTTATGCCGGCGAAATCTAGCCAGACCTCTTCAAACATATCAAACCGCTTCAATAGCCGCTTGGCTTGAGAACGCGAAACCAACGCATCGGAACCATACTGCACCAACTTAACCGGTACATGCGTACGCGAGAACTTAAAGTCATTCTCTGGACTTGCAAATTGGTCAAACACTGTTTTGAATTCTCTGGTAGAAGTCACAGACAAGATCATATTCACAGACGTGCCTTTGATTGAGCTGGTTGTGCTGCATTCCATCAACCAATCATTATTTGGCTGACTATGCGAGAAAAAGAGTGAGCCGGAAAGGATTCGAAATTCATCAAACATTCGCGACGTAAAAAAGATGCCTTCGCCACTATGACGCGTAGGATCAGTAGTGAGCTTTCCTTTCGACAACTCGCAAATCGCCTGCAATTCACTTTCCAAGTTCATTGCATTCTTGATTTTTCTGAAGATTCCGATGCCGGAATCCATGACTTGCAATTGTACGGCGAGGGCCGTTCGTAGCATCGCAATTGAAATGTCCCGACTTTCAGAATGGTCTATAGCATTATTAAGCATTTCAGTGAGGCCATATTGGAGAATCTCAAAGACGTTCCGAGGTAGATCGTTCAATAACGGCCGAAGCTGTTCAGTCCAAGGCACATCTTCCTGCAGCGTGCCGTCATTAAGAAGAACCAAATGAGCTTCGTGCGTCGGCTTGAGCGAATATCGACGAGATCGAGTCTTTCCATCTGCGACAAGTTGATTGTCTTCGACCAACGATTTCAAATGCTTATTCACGGCCTGTCGTGATATACCCAACGTGCTGGCAACATGCGCCGCAAGGTCGCTATCATGGTCAGCGACGCTCTCAAGGATAAATTGCCTAATGTTGGACGTTGTAATGTGGCGTGACATGGGAATTGTCCCTGGTTAATTCGAGTCAATCCATTCATTGTCAATAAAACGGCCGTCATTGTCAACGCAATTGCGTGAATTTGACAACAAATTCTGCGATATCGATTGGCTTGGGTGGCCACATGCATCGCAGTACCAGCAAAACCAACGTTCGTCAGTGTCACTTCTCCGGAGGCCGGACCACGATTCGTGGGTTGACAGCCAAACTGTACATCAATGGTCCGAATGGCATTGGCAGTGGAAAGCGTTCGGGCGGAGTGCATGTTCTCATGGCGGATGGCTCAGTACGCTTCATTTCCGAGAACATCAAGCCCGAAGTTTTTGAAGCCTTGGCAACCATGGCCGGCGGCGAAGAGGTGGGCGACTACTAACACGCAGAGATCAGGCGCACGCTTTGCACTAGTTTAAATAGGACGGTTTCATATGCGAGAAAATGAGTGAGCCGAAAAGGATGTGAAATTCGGAGACTTTTCGCCAAATCCCCGCGACTTTGCTCGCTCCAATTGAGTTTGAAGAGTTTTTAGCCACGGATCCATACGGATGAAACACGGATCAGAGAAATGGAAGACAGCCACGGTTTAGGAGCGAATCGGACTGCTTGGAGAATTCTGATTGGCATTTTGAAAAACTCTTGACCTTTCTCATCTCTTATCCGTGTTTCATCCGTGTAGATCCGTGGCTAAATCTCCTTGAAAAATGACCTGAATTCACAGGGGATCGGCGAAACGTATCGAAATTCATCAAACATTCGCGAAGCAAAAAGATACCTTCGCCACTAAGGAACCTCAGGAACATTGACTTCCTTGATCTCATATTCATCATATTCCTCCTCAATATGAGTGCTGAGTATCCGTTTTTCGGCCTTGATTTTCAGCACCTCAATTTCTCTCTCAGCGGCTTCGCGTGATTCGAATTGTCCAATGACGTCTGATCCGCGAAAGACATCGAAATCGAAAGGAGTACCACCCGGCCTGCCGTATTGAATCCAGTGGTTGATCAATTCGTAAACGATTTTCATGCGAGATACCTTCTGTTGGCCGCCAACGAGTACTCACGCCGAGAACTCAGATGATCTCCATCGCTTGGTTGCGCCTCAATACGATTGCCATTGATACCTATTGAGGTCAATTGATACCAATCAAGATCGCGGATGACCTCGTCGTGACCGAATTCTGTTAGTTGCTTTCTTTGGCGTTCCTCATCTTTGCTTGCTCCAAGAGAATTTCAACCTCGAGACGCCTCGCTTTGACCTGCAGTAGCCTCAATTCGGTTCCTCTTGAAAACTCAAGCTGCTTTTTGGCCAATTCTTCATATTGCTTCAGAGTATCCAAAGCCTGCTTGTAGAGCGTGATGCGCCCTGACTCATCCTTGGCAGATTCCAATTCTGCGCTGAGCAGGGACATCCTTGCTTCCAAAAGTTCTGAGAGTTCAATTCGAGAGTTTTCGGCCAATTTGAAGCTGATGTCGACAACATTCTTCAGAATCGCAATCCGCTCGGTTTGAAACTGTCCTATCTTCTTGGTCGACTCTTCAATCGCTTGTCGCGGCGAATTGACTTTGTCCTGTGAGCTGGCTGAAGCCAGCAGCACTGTCGCTGCGATGCCGATCAGAATCAGAGTTGGCACTTTCATGAGGGACCTCCGAGGTTTGGTGGCAACTTCCAGCAGTTAGCACCTCGTCGAACGGTTGAGGTACGACTCAATCGGCGTCGAAGTCCTCGACGTCGATGTTCCACAAGCCTGCTGAGCGGCGTAGCACCCGGATTCTGGCTTCTCCCTGATGGGCCAGGATCTTGGCTGTCGAGATTCGCTCTTGATCCGCTCGATTGGCGTTGGTGTTGGCCTGGATTTTTGCCACTGCCGCTTTCGGGTCGACCACCGTCATGGCTGGCAACATCGTTCCGCTTTCATAGCCGTACATCGGAGGCAAGTTATCGACCCAATTGACCAGCGTTTTGCCAATGGATACATCGTACAAGCCAACAAAAAGCGCCAGACGACATTTGTCCTCAGTTGTCCAAAAGAGGTTCTGCGGATCTGAGACAATCGGTTCCAACAATGCCAGACAACGCCAGATGGATTCGGGGATGCGTTGCGAATCGAGCTTTTCAATCGTCGGGAGCAGGCTGCCGGCGACTTCTCCCGCTGTGTATTGACTGCTTAATCGGTCCCGTGGTTTGCCGCTTCTGGACTGCAAGGCCTGAAATGCCTTTTCGATCAGGTCGCTACTCGCAGCACGATCCTTGGCGACCAGTGCTTCGGCCATGATCCCGTAGCAGAGTGCTCGTGCATATTCGTCTTTTAGTGAGCCGGCAATTTCCATCGCACGTGGCAAATCCACAGATGCCATGCGGTAACAGACTGGAATCGCATAGGTACTCTTGCCATCAAACCGATTTCCGTTGGGATCGACTGGTTTGAGCATCCCCAGTACCCGTTGAGCTTCGGCAGAATTTCGATTCGCCAGTTCATGGGCGATGTTGCCGTGATGTCGTTCGAATTCCCCGGAATCCTGCAGGTTTTTGATCAGGTCCAAGGCGGCAGACAAATCCGAGACTGCCAGTTCTTCGGCAAAGCACCCGCGCGCGTATCCACCAAACTCCGAAACGGGGAGTTTCCTAGCCAATTCCAGGCCTTCCCGCAGCAGTTCTTCGGATTTCTGCTTTTCGCCGATCTCCCACAGCGATTCGGCGATCATCGCCTGAAAGCAGAGTCTCAGTTCAGGTTGCTTCATGGCCTTGACTCGAACGTATCCGTCGGCCAGAAGTTGCTTCTTCTTTTCAAGCGGTAACTTGGCCGATTCGGCCAAGGTCCGCAGTGACATGGCCCTGGCACTGTCTTCTTTGATCGATTCTGTCACTTCAAGCGCGGCATCGACATCGTTTTTCGCGAGCGAGTTGACGATCTGACGTCTCACCATGTCAGCGTAATCGGATTCCTTGACAATGCCCGATTCGAGAACCTCCAAGGCACCGAGAGGGTCCCAGCTGGCCTTGGCAGACAATGTTCGCAATAACAGCTGGGACGTAGTTTTGGACTTGGGATTCAGCAGCGGTTCGAGCAACTGATCTGCCAATTGCCGTTGTGCTTCCGCAGACAATCCGACCGCTCGGGGTTGATACTGTTCCGGCAAGGATTCCGAATGGCGGATGACAGCGATGCGGACTCCTTCTTTCAATTGGTCGAGTGACCGTCCAGTGCACCGGAAATCAGGATGGTCAACGATCAGAAAGCCGTCCTTCACAGAATCATCGAACCGGAAGGCTCCATTTGGACCGGTCGTTGATTCACGCCGTTCTTTCGCTGTGATGGAAATCACTTTGGCATTGGGGACCGGCTCTCCTTCGCGATCGACAACGGTTCCGGTAATGTTGCCGACCAATTTCAAGACAATTTCACCCAGATCCTGCGAACCCGATCCCTTCGGCGGACTCCAGAGTAACTTCAAAGGGAGGCAACTCGAGGCTTTGATCGTAAAGGCGTAGGCATTGTGAGGAGCGAGCGGCGGCAATTGAAAAGTGCCATCCGGCATGAATTTGATCGAGTCCGGATTGACGGGGACATCCACCGCGACGTTACTGGGATCGCCCGGCGAACGGCTGGAAATCTCGACGGCTGCCTGTTGAACGGCGTGTCCTTCAGAATCGATCAGCTTGCCTTTGTAGATGACCACATTGTTGGGGCTGATCGTCAGCTTCAGGCCTTGAAACTCCTTGGACGTAACGGCGATCGCCTTGTCGGAAAATGCACCGTTGTATTCGCCCCAGATCCAGCATTCACCTGGATCAATGCCTTTGATTTCGAACTCCCCCAGTTCGTTCGTCTGGATTGTCGATTGACTCCAGGAAGCGTTTTCAGAGAGTCGATTTCGCCCCATCCAGGAGATATGAATGGTAGCGCCCTTGATGGGTTTGGTCTGTTCGTCGACAGCGATCCCGGTACACGTCACTGCGGGATCCAGTTTGATTGGCGGAGCTTTGAATTCCGTCTGATTTGCTGGAATCTCAAATCCGCCCTGCATTGATCCCGGCTTACGGGCGATCGGGAAGTAACCGAGAGGTGGCCCCACGTGAACACCCGCTTGACCCGCCGACGTCAGAAACTGGTACCGGCCTTCCTTGTCTGTCTGAGTCGTCCTGTATTGCATGCCACTGAACCCGATCACCACTGCGTCTGAAATCGGTTTGTCGGTGGACGAATCGAGCACCGTGCCTTTGAATCGAATCCCGGCTGAGACCTTAATTTCTGCATTTGTCGTCTTGCCGGGATTGACTTTCGGACCTCCCATCTGCGGGGGACTTTCCACCACGAGTTTCTCGTCGGGAACCGGCACGAGTTGCCAATTCAATTCGCCTGTCGCAATCGCAGGAATCTCGATCAAACCGTCAGCGTTCGGCTGGACTTCCACAGAACCCAAAACGATCAAGTCTTGGCTCTGCAACGCGAGATGTGACGGACGCGTGGAAATTGTGAACTTGCGATGAATTGCCATACCGGGAGGCGTCGTAGTCACCTTGGCCGTGAACTTGCCGACAGGTGACAGCATGACGAGACTCGGCCAGGACTCATTCCGAGGTTCCTTTGCGTTGTGGAGATACAAGTTCCGAAAATGTGATTGAGTCCCAAAGGCGGATGATTCGATGCTGACTATGGCAATGTTTTTGGCTTCGAGGTCAGGGATCTTCACTTGTCCTTGATCATCAAGATTGAACGTCAGTTTCTTCTGCAGTTCACCAGGCAACAAAATGGGGGTCTGGCCGCCAGTGTAGCCCCACGAGTATTTCTTGACTTTTTGCCCGCGACTGGCGGCATATTGGGCAGCCGTTTTTTCGTCGTAACTGGTATGCAGTGTATCGGCTGCCAGTGACGTCACGCTGACTGTCCCCTTTGTGAGCGGTTGATTGTCGGGGGTGCGAACCTGAATTGTTGTGGAGGTAGACCTGGGCATCGTGAGAACCAATTCACTTTCCCGAAGTGGACTATCCCGCCAGATTGCCAGCGACGTGACCCCATAACCTGGCCGATAAGCGACGAACGCCGCTTCCTGCCGAAATGCTGCTGGCGTACTGATCCACAGGTCGGTGAATTTGACAATCGCACGTCCGTCGGCACCAGTTGTTCCATTGGACAACTCGGCGGGTTCTTGCTGCGGACCACCAAGGTTGGTCGTGACAACCCAGACCTTCGCGTCAGTAACCGGCTGATGCTGTTCATCCTCCAGCCGGATCTTGACCGACTGATTCTGGGCGTGAAGGAACGGGACCGAACCAATCAGACCAGACAGAAAAACGACAGTCACCAGGACCGCTTGTTTCAAATGCGACGGATTATCAAATTGCATCAGTTCATTCCAGATGAAGGCAAAGCTGATTAATGATACGTTTCGGCGAACTTTCGCCACCGGGCTCGCCCCGGTGGTTCAACGGCCTTTGCACTACTCTTTCCTTGAATATAGTGGTGCAAAAACCGCAACCTTCTCGCAATCGATCCCCAGGAATGGCAGGAGGTCAGCGAAAAGTTGCCAGTCAATTTGAAACCTTGATTTCTTGTTCATACTTCACGGTCGGACCCAACGGGGCAGGGCGGAATTCGCCTTTCAGGATGACTTGCTTCAAATCGGTATCTTTGGGCACTCGGACCGAGGCCCCGCAGAAGGTGCCTCAGGCAAATCCGCTGCTGGCATTTTGGATGATGGTCCCATCCGAACGGCATAGCTCCATTGACAGATGAATTTCGTGCGATGCTCCACCAACGATTTGTTTTGCCGAGTTGATGATCAGCCCGTCCTGAGTCTGCAGGATCGGGCGCAGATAGAGTTCACGCCCGGGCAGCACAGGTTGGCCGTTCCCGTCCCATCCGAATGTCAGTGACATTTTCCCCACCGGATCGATTACCAGTGATTGATCTCTCTGGATGGTATGCCAGACGGAATTCTCACCGAGATCCAATTTGGAGAAGACGAATTCCCAGGTTGACGCCGGATCCTCTTTCAAGCCGATGACGACCCGCGCCATCGACAGTGCGTATTCTCCGACGGGCAATGTAACCGGTTCGTCAACCGCACGGGCCGCGAACAACGATCCGTCCCGACCGGCGACTGTAATTTCGATTTCTTTCAACTGCACCATGGAATCCAGCCCGGCAATGGCAAACCGCATCGATCCCTCGCCGGTAATTGGCTCGCACGACAAGCCGTCACCCGACCTGTCCGTCTTGACCGCATAGCGCTGACCGGCAAACGTCAGGAGCGGTTGCAAGGCAAATTGTTCCTGGAACGAATCCCATTTCCCATCGCCATTCAAATCGACCCACAGACGATCTTTCGGATCGGAAAACATACCATTTCCATCCCCGTCCGTTCTTCTCGCGGGGACATCATGGTTGGCCAACTTGATTTTGCCTTCGAGATACCCTTGAGTCATCATCGTCAACGATTTACCGACCAGACTCCGCTTCAACACGATGACTCGGTCCACACGCTTTGTCCGAGTTTGCTCGGACTTGTCACCCGATTCAATCGGAACCGAATTCACTGATCCCGACTCAACACGGGCTGCAGTCGCAGCGGATGGCTTAGCTCCAGAAACTGTCGCCTTGGGGGATTCCAACTTCGATGTAGCAATCGGTTCTGCGTAGTTCACTTCACAGAACAGTTTGATCGTTCTCGAAGAACCGGTTCCCGCGATCAGTTCATCGGAAGTGATTTCGGAATCTCGATCCGAGTTCACGTACAAGTTAAATCGTCCCGCCCCAAAGTCGTCCATCATAACGGCGATTTGAATCGATTGAGCCGAACCAAAACGAAACAGGCCATAAGTCCGCTTCGCACCTTCAGGCTGGGGAACTTCCTGCTCGACAAGGGCAGGGCGGACTGCCGACAGGGGAATCGAAACGGGCAACGGACCTGGGAAGGAATCGGTCGGATTATCGGGAATGTATCGCCAGCCTGAATTGCGTGCATTGCCTGTATTGAGTGCATCAACTGGTGCGGACTTCTCGCTATGAACTGGTACCGCGATTTTCGGAACAGAATTTTGAATCGCCCCTGGCTTCGACGTGGTTTCCTGAGCGTCCGCAGAAGCTGGAACAATCAATGTTGTCACGAGAATCGCAACAACGAAACACGTGCGAATGAATCGCCGAAATCGAGTGCTGTGCATCTGAGTTCACGCTCCATAAGCACCCGTTGGGGCACATCCTTGTATTTCCGTCTCAGGCAGCCGCAGAGATTGCAGTTCCACCAGGAAGCCGGCCCGATCCAGAAGCGGATTCTACCGCACCGGGCGACAATTTGTCCCAATTGATCCCGGAGTTCCCTCACACGAAACGTCCCACCCTCAAGCCGTGATTCGCGAAAGTGACCGATTTGTCTAAAAAAGTCCAGTCCAAAGAGATTCTTGCCTGTGTGGAGCATGATGATTCGCAAAAAGCAACACAGGAATTTCAAGGACGAAGTCGGGGACATGCACTTGTTGAGTCAAGTTTCGAGACTTTTCGCCAATCCCCGCGACTTTGCTCGCTCCAATTGAGTTTGAATAGTTTTTAGCCACGGATCCACACGGATGAAACACGGATCAGAGAAATTGGCAGCAGTCAAGGTTTATCAGCGAATTGGATTCGCTGAGAGAATTCTGATTCGTACTTCGAATAATCCTCGACCGTTCTCATTTCTAATCCGTGTTTCATCCGTGTGGATCCGTGGATAAATTTCCTTTAAAAATGACTTGAATTCACGGGGGATTGGCGAAAAGTGTCCAAGTGACATGCGAATTCTATTGGGCAATTGGATTTCGAAAACCTCGCTCGCCGGTCCTTACGAGACTGTTCAGCTACAGGGCTGGATCACAAAGTCCAGAAGTCTCCACATAATCAAAGCGTACGTTGGTCATGCGGAATGCCTAACGAAACCCTCCGAATTCACTTTGTCGCGTTTCTGAGATGGGATGTTTCCTTTCACCCCAAAGTCAACACGATTATCATCAAAGGCATTACGACTCCGCCGAAGACAACGGGAAAGCATTGGCACCACTGTCCCCAGTGATGGTTCTATCAACCATCGAGCACTTTCGAGACCATGTCCATCACACATCCCAATCATCTGTCAGAGAACCTTGAGGGCGCGGATCTGTTTCGGCCTCCGTGGTTTTTTCGCAATGGACATGTTCAGACGTTGGCGGGCATGTACGTCTATAGTCCTCGGGCCAGCCGGCACAATTCAACACCTTGCCCATCGACAGCCGGCGAGGTCTTATTGGACGACGGGGATCGCCTGGTTTATCACGACGATTTTCCGGCGGGTTGGAAGCCCGGCGATCGGGTCGCGCTTCTCCTTCATGGACTATCGGGGAGCCATGCCAGCCCCGACATGACTCGAATTGCTCGTCTATTGAACCAAAAGAATGTGCGAACAATCCGGCTCGACTGGCGTGGTTGTGGGGCTGGCGTCGCGCTGGCTCGCTATCCGTACCACAGCGGACGCTCGAACGACCTTCTGGCAACAATCGCTGAAATCAGGACTCGCTGCCCCGGTTCACCGATGACTGTGATTGGTGTTTCACTTGGCGGAAACGTGGCTTTGAAATTGCTCGGCGAGCCTCGAGGCGCTGGTGAAAGTCTCGCGGGTGTCGATCGTGCCATTGCTGTTTGTCCGCCGATCGATTTGAGTGCGACGGTGAAGTCACTGCGGAAGGGGTTGACCCAACTCTACGATCGCTATTTCTGCAAGGCCTGTATTCGTGACGTTCACCATCGCCAACAAATGCGCCCAGATGCCATCGTTCCCGACGGGTGGTACGCCCACCCTCCCCGAACGCTGTACGAATTCGACGATACGTTTACCGCGCCAGTGTCTGGTTTTGCTTCGGCGTCCGACTACTATGCAAAATCGAGTTCCAATCAGTTTCTAGCCGGAATCACAATTCCGACGTTGGTCATCGCGGCTCAAGATGATCCGATTGTCCCCTTTCAGCAATTCAATGCGGCCGATTACTCAGCAACGACGCAATTGCTGGCCCCTCGTCATGGTGGCCACATGGGTTTCTGCACGTCACGCGGCCTGGGATGGCTGGATCACCAAATCGTGGAGTGGACAGTCAGATAGTTTAGATGGAGTGCATATGCCTCGGAAGAGAAAACGACCGACTCCACTGGAAATTGACACTGCCCGTGCCGCGTTTGAAGCCATTTTGAAATGGTGCGAAGCCCCGGGAAACCCGGTGATTCAACGACCGACTTCTGTGGAGTATTATCAGCGGAACGCGCAATTCGGATTGCAGATGCTCAGCGCGTCAACAGACAAACTGCCCCTCAAAAAGACTCGGGTGATTTCGTCAAAAAACCTGGGCCAGCCAGATCCCTATGACGACTACTCCGGCAAAAGCTGCAATTTTGAACTCTCCTGTGAGCCTGACATATTGAAGTTCGCATCGAGTATCGACAGCTCATCGGTCGCGTACAGCTGGTGTGAGGATTTCGTCTGCTCGATCACTGGCGAAAAACAATTTCCGGTGACCGAGCAGAAATTGCAGTCCTGGCTGTCGGGGTTCCTTTCACAGCTGTCGGACTTTCAGAATTCCCTCTGGTTCTATCCGGAGGAAATTGACAAATCGGGACCTGCGGAATAACAGACCTTGACGTCGCAATGATTTCCTGCAATCTTGCAGAGCCTCTCGCCTCGATATATACACCTGAACCGATCCAATACACTCTTCCTTGACTTTGTACTTCTTTCCACCCTGCTACGGAGTTGTTCATGTACCGGTCGATTCGCGGGAGCAAAGTTCTATGTTTTTTGCTCGCAATTCTCGAGCTCCGCGGAATTTCTGGCGTGTCGACAGCTTTTGGCGGAGCCGCAAGGCGACGCAGTGTGACGTACACAACAGCCATCGAACAGACACTCCACAATCAGAATTTCGATCGCCCAACAAATTCGAAAGTGAACCGGAGGAATTCAGAAACCTCCGGCTCCGCTCCCTTTTTAGTCAGCTCGGGACGAAGGCGACAATTTCGGACGGCTTCGCGAAGGAAAAACACAGAGCCCTGGTCCTGTATCGTGAATACAAGTTTGCAACCAGTTGTTCGTGAAGACATTGATCGTGCCACACCCGTTCCGAAAAGCCCGCAACCGGGTCCCGTTGAACCCATTGTGACTGATACGGAGAAAGGGGCGATTGCCTATAAACGCGGCAGGGACCGGTTTCTTTACGGAGATTTTGACGCGGCGATTTCCGACTTGAATGACTCAATTCGCCACAATCCAACGTCTGTGGATGCGTACATCGCGCGAGGTGACGCCTGGAAGGAAAAGGGGAACCTGGAGGCCAGTCTGACTGATTATTCCAAGTCGCTGCAACTTGATCCCCAGCATGAACAGGCTCTGATTCGACGGGCAACAGTCCGGCAGCAGAAACGCGACTTCGCCGGTGCGATCGAAGACTTTTCCAGCGCGATTCATCTCAATTCGAAAGCGGCTACTAGTTACTATCTCCGGGGCATAACGAGATATTCGCAACGTCACTATGATGCCGCCATTACTGATTTCTCAGAAGCCGTACGACTTGATCCAACCCATGCCAAAGCCTATGCCTATCGAGGCGACGCATGGCACGAAAAAGGCAATTTTCCAGAAAGTCTCGCCGACTATTCGAAGGCGTTGGAAATCGATCCCAAATACGTCAAAGCGTATACTCGGCGTGGTGAAACCCGTCGACAAAGCGGTGACATCGAGGCAGCCATCCGTGATCTGACAGAAGCGATCCATCTCAATCCCAAGTATGTCTCCGCGTATTACTATCGCGCCGGTGCCTGGAAGGCGAAACAGGACTTTGAAGCCGCGATCCAGGATTACACCGTTGTCATCCGACTGAATTCCAAGCATGCCAAGGCTCATCTCTTTCGAGGGGTCATTCAATTTGAATTGGGCCGCTTCGATGCGGCATTGAACGACCTCAATGAAGCAATACGACTCGATCCCCATAATGCGATGGCCTTGAACACCCGAGGCTGTATTGCACTCGTTAAAGGCAATCACGATGACGCGTTGAAAGACTTGAACGAGGCCATTCGGTTCGATCCCAAATATGCACGAGCATATAATAACCGGGCAGCTGTCTGGGATCAGCGAGGAGACAATGACGCGGCACTGCAGGATTTGACTAAAACGTTACGACTCGATCCAAAGTTTTCCATGGCCTATCTGAGTCGTGGGAAGATTGAATTTCAGAGAGAAAACTTCGCAGCCGCCATTGACGATTTCTCGCACGTCATTCGACTGGAACCCAATCAAATCGCGGCCAGGCTGATCCGGGGTCTCGCGAAGTCAAAGACTGGTGATTTCGGCGGAGCGATTGTCGATTTTCATGACGTGATCGGACTCGACTCCCAAAACACCGAGGCACACAGTCACCTGGCAGCCGTTTACGCAGCATGTCCTGACGATGGTATTCGGGACGGAAAGCGTGCCGTCGAGTTCGCCACCAAGGCCTGCGAATTGTCAAATTGGAAAGACCCAAGCGCGATTGCCGTTCTGGCCAGTGCCTATGCCGAAAATGGTGCCTGGGAGAATGCCGTAAAACGTCAAACGGAAGCCATCCAGATGCTGACGGACGGAACTGAAAAGCAAACTGGCAACGCCCGTCTGGAACTCTACAAACAGCAAAAACCTTATCGTGACCCAATTCACACCAGCAAGGCGGTACCACCTGACCGGTGATCCAGCCGGTGGCAAATCACATCGTCAACTTCCAAAGCATCACAAACGAGGCAGGTCTCGTTCTTAGGCCGCGGAATCTGGTTTCGGCCTCCAATTCCCTGGAGTGCGGTGGCTCGACACCGCCCTTCATTCGATTGAAATAGCGGCTCTCGAAATTACAAACAGTGTACTTCCAAGCTGAAGATGCTGTTGATCATTTCTTAAATGATCAACGTCTCCATTCCAATCGAAGGGAGGGCTGCGTCAAGCCGCAGCACTCCAGGGACTTGACCCTGCCACACACGTCGATCAAATCACGACGTGAACATAGTTCAGCCCAGGGCCAGCTGAAGACTCTGCTGGGCGACTCACCGTATGCGTCACGTTCCAACATCGAGAAAGGGCATTGGCTATTCCCGATCGAGGATCGTCGAGACCCGAACGGCAACGGCATGGCCGGAATCTTGCACGGCATTTCCCTGACCGGATATCTGCAACTGCTGGACTGGTCGAGTCGACTAATTCGGCCCGACAAGATCACCGTGCCGGACGCTGTCCCCAACATCCTGACTCAGTTGCAGATTGACGCGGGAAGTTGGAAATCCACACTGGAAACGTTGATGGGAACGAGGAAGAAGATTGGCAGCTATTTTGGTGGCACAGCACGTCTGAATGAAGTCGCCAGCGCGGGACAAAATATCTAAAGAACATTTCCGGACGCGACTCTCAACTCGCCGCTCTCCATGCCGGCTGCTTTTCGACTGTCCTCAAGCGACAAGCAGTGCGACCGATGCATCGGGCACTGCTT
>JAQGHT010000625.1 GCA_028291565.1 Planctomycetaceae bacterium
AATGTAAGTTTTGTCCAGTACGCCCGCAGTCAGCGGCAGCATGTCACAGACAAGCGCACCGTGAAGTATCGAGGTAATTGAATTATAAGGACCGCGAATTTCCACAGGAGCTTGTGGCTTGGGATCAAATGTTTCAAATTGACTCGGTCCGCCACCCAGCCAGATCTGAATCACCGCAGTATCAGGCGGAGTCTGCCCCGGCTCTGCCGCCAGAGACCGCAGACGCAACAGATCGTCAAGTGCGAGACCCGCACCGCCGGCGCACAGACTCCCCTGCAGAAATTGTCGCCGTGAAACCCTGCGTTGTGAATTTCGCGTTGGCATAGCGATACTCCTGATTGCGGCGACATCTTTTCGCCAGGCATTTGTTGACTGCAAGCAGATGTCACACTCAGCCGAATTCTATCATCGGCTGCATTACAATGAATAGATCAAGATTCATTGATGCATTGTTTTCAGTAGAGAATGTCAGAAAATCATCTGATCATGAACGCACACATCCAAGCCGGTAATTCGCTCATTTCAATTGGCGAACCACGGCAGGTATACTTCACCATCTGAACCTCGGAGCGGAACGTTTGCAGTCCCGCCAGCAAGTGGGGCGACAAACAAAGTTGTGAGACCGTTTCCATGAGACATGCATCTGCTCAGTCGCTTCCATTCGTTGCATTTCTGACTCTTCTCTCTGGTGTTATCTCTAATGGCCGGGCAGAAGACGCGCCTCCTGCAAAAGCAGACGTCATCTGGATCGAAGGCGAATCCGCCGCGCGAAAGACCATTTCCAAACATGGCTGGTACGACGGGGTAAAAAAGGACACCCTTTCGGGTCAGGACTGGCTGTCGCATTTCGATGAGCGCAAAGAAGGTTCCGCCGAGTTCGACTTTCAAGTCGAGCAGGCAGATTCATTTGCGTTCTGGCTGCGAGCCAATCCCGTGGCGGCCAAACTGTCATATAAGCTGGACGATAAAGGCGACTGGCAGCTGATTGATCTCAATACCGATCAACGCGAATTGCTGAACATCGCCAACGACAACAAACCGGACTTGCGATTCATTACGTGGGTGAAAGTCGGCACGGTAAAACTCACGGCAGGAAAGCATACGATCGCGTTTCGGATGCATAGCGGACCGCAAAATCATGGAGCCATCGATTGCTTTGTGTTCACACGAATTCCTTTTGTTCCCAGCGGTGCCCAGAAGCCGTTGGTGCGAAGCGGACGGGCGGCTCCCGATGAATGGTTTCCGGTTGTGTTGGACGATGATCCCCTGTCATCCGATTCGGTCATCGATATCAGCCGTTTGGTCGACGCGCCAGCCGGCAAATTCGGATCACTGAAACGCCAGGGGGCGGCGTTCCAGTTCGAGAAAGCCAAATTGCCCGTCAAGTTCTGGGCGGTCGGCGCGTCACCTCGAGCTGATTGGACGCCGCAACAGATGACCTTGGCGGCGAAATGGTATCGTAAGCATGGCATCAACATGGTGCGGCAACACACGGTAATCGACACGGTAGGTCTGCTGGACGCCCAAGGACGGTTCGATCCCCAGCGGCTCGACCACTATGACCGCTGGTTCGCCTCCATGAAAGATCAGGGAATCTATACAACCTGGTCCGTCGTCTATCCCCATCATGGGGCCTTTCTGCAAAAGACCGATGCGATCGATCCGAAATTGTTTGCGGAACTCGATGCGCTCGATACAGCACGAGATGGCAATCGCGGGCCGATCGCTTCGAATGACTTCATCAATCTCGACCGCTCGATCCAGGATGTCGCCTGGAAGTATTTTGATACCTTGCTGAAGCACGTTAATCCGTACACAAAATTGGCATATCAGGACGATCCTGCTCTCGCGGTACTCGAAGTCCAGAATGAAAGCAATGTTTTCTTCTATACGCTCGCCGCGATCAATGACCCCCAGAAGGCTCCGATCCTCTCACGGCGAATGCGGACCGGGTTTTTCGAGTTCGTGAAAAACAAATACAAGAATCAGAAGGCTGTCGATCAAGCCTGGGGAGGCCGGTCTATGCCTGGTGACGACTGGAGTCGAGGTGAACTGGCCCTGATGGCGGCCTATCACTGGGGTAGCGACGGACCGCTGCACGAATATGCCGGCCAGCCACGGCGAACCGGGGACTACATCGAATTCTTGACAAAACTGCAGCGAGAATATTTTGAGCGACGAGTCAAGCAGATGCGTGACGCGGGCTTCAAGGGAGTGACTGTCACAACGGCGTGGAAGTCCGGTGGCCCTGCGGCGGAAATGGCGAATCTCTATTCCGATACTGCTGCCGATGCGATCGACAGGCACAACTATTTTGGGGGTGGCGCTGGTGGTCATGGTATTATTGAAGGTGAAGTCGACAACAAAACGCATCTCGATCGCCCAGGTCATGGGCTGCTGGCGCTCTCATTATTCCAGGTCGAGAATCATCCTTTCATCGTTACGGAATTGATTCAGTCGCCTCCGAATCCCTGGAAGGCCGAAGCGGCCCCGCTGTATGCGTTCTACGGCATGGGTCTGCAAGGTTGGGATGCCACTTACAGCTTCGGCATGGGCGGCTTTCGCATGGGGAATGGTTGGCGTGAATTGAGTGCTTATGTGATCGACACGCCCCACTATATGGGGCAGTTCCCGGCCTTGGCATTCGCCGTGCATCAGGGACATATTCGTGAAGGTGAAGTCATCGCAGCACGTCACGTTTCACCGGCAGACATGTTTTCGGGAAAAGACCCTTTGGGCCAATCGTTGGCCGGTGGAGGATTCGATGCCAAGGAGTTGGTGGGACGCCTCACGACACCGCCCTCGGCAGCGGCGATTGGCCGCGTGACGATTGATTTTGACAATCGCCCCACGAAGACCCGGGACTTCAGCAGCTATCACAATCAGCAAACCAGGACGCTCACTTCAACGACTGGTGATTTGGTATGGCACTATGGCGAGCGCTATGTCGAAGTCCGCTCGCCGAAGACGCAGGGTATCATTGGTTTTGCCGGCGGTAAGTCGATCGAACTGCCGGGTGTGAAAGTGAAAGATGACACGCCGTTCGTTTCGGTCTTGTTCACGCCT
>JAQGHT010001204.1 GCA_028291565.1 Planctomycetaceae bacterium
TTGCGTTTAAAACAAACTGGTGTGTGGGTTTGATGGTCGAGTTACGTTCATCGATTTGACCGCGAACGACGAGCCAATGAAATGCTTCGATTCCTTTCAGGTGCGTTTCAAACTCAAATGTCGTTCCATGAAGTTTCGAATTCTTGTCATACGTATAGAGACTTGAGGGGCGTTGTTGGGTGAACACTCTTTGAGGAGCAAGCAGGTTAATGTCACCCCGGTGTTTGTCAGACTCGATGTGCAGACAGCAAAGTCTCAGCATTTCCTGCAACAATTTGCGCTCGCGCTGCGGCTGGTCCAAATTCTCCCATCCGAAAAACAGTCCTTCATTGCGGACATCGAACCAACAGAGACAATCTTGATGATTTGGTGAAGATCGAGTTGGATCAACCTTTCGAGTCTCAAGATCGTCGCTCGTAACCTTGAACATTCGAAGCGATGGGATTTTGTCAGTTTCGCCCTTTTGCCTCGCAGCGACGTAGATGCGAGAATCTTTCATCTTGGGATCGGGTGAACGTGCCAGAAAGGCATTGATTTCACTGCTGCCGATTAGGCTAATCTGAATATTTTCTCGTTTTTTCCACGCGTGCAATGGGGCCGTGTGTTTCTCGCTTGATTGCCCTAACGGTGGTAGCTCGCAAAAGCTTGGCCAATCGCTTGCACTTTCTGGGCTCGGTCCCGTATCAGGCGTCCCTTCCACCATCTTGACTTCGGCAATGTCCTCAGCGGATGCGATCTTTTTTGTTGTTACCTTTGCGATTTTGGCCGGCGCAACGGGTTTCTTTTCAGCTGCAACTTTGTCAAGTGGTAATGGAGCGGTAGTTGACTTTGCCGTTTTCCCCGCTTCGTCCGCTTCGTCCGCTTTGATCGACGGTGGCGCAGTGTCTGGAAGTGCTGCTGGAGCGGGCTTCGAAGATTCGAGTGCCTCTGTTTTCGCAACGATTTGGGAATTCGCAGGCGACTGCCATAAAATAAGTCCTCGAATTGCAACAATACTGGCCAGGATTAACAGAATGCCAAGGCCGATGTGGCGGTAGTGTCGTGGACTACGATACGTCCAGACATCCTTTTCAAAGACGTCGGAGATGCTCGTGATGAACTGCTTCGGCAGGCGCTTTCCGCCGATCGCATCGACCACCATCCGGATGACGATATCAGGTCGCGGATCAGCTAACGCGGGAGGGGGGGAGGGAAGGGCTTTTTTTGCGGCGAATGACAACTCTTTCCCGGCTTGCTCCTGTTCGTGTTCCCGGTTTTGCCCAAGTATTCTGTGGAGTAAACTTGGGGTCTCTGAATTCAATCGACGGAGTTCGTGGAGCTGTTGAGCAACTTTTCGCCAGGCGGTAATTCGCGGCTTACAAACGGGAATGAAGTTTTTGAGCTCATCCAACAGGTCCAGTTTTTGCTCCAATTGGGATGGTAATTTTTCGAGTGTGTTCAGCACGTCCAATAAATGGGCAGAGAGGACATCGTCATCAGGCCAGGCCCGGACCCTGTCGCGGATGGCTTTTTCGCCGAGTGCCGTATTAAGCAGTTGACGTTGCTTTTCGGATCGGGGAATCTCCACTGCAACGTGGTGAAACAGTTGTTCAAAGGCCTGATCGTGGTGCCGGTTTTTTGTCGGAGGGGCCAGACTGCGCAACAATTCCGTGAAGCAGACTTCCGTTGGAGTAGCACGGAACGTTTGGAATAAGAATTCCTCGAGCTGCATGCCCTGGATTCGACAGAGTGCCCCTTCAAGCACTTTTTCCCGCCGTGCGACTGATCCCGCAGAAAAGAACAGGGACTCGGCATTGCCCGGAAGTCGGCCATTGGTTTCAATAAATCGACCGGTGAAATCGACTTTCAGTGTTTTCAGAACATCCTTGTCGTTCAGTAAGTCTGCGGAGGATGCCTCAGGCCAACGCGCGACGATTTGTTGGATCATCGGTTCCAGGATACGCGTTTGGCCGGCAGTCCCCGTTTCCGTCAGCAACTTCAAGATCAATAATCCCTGTGCCGGACGGACCAGTATTCGGGACCAGAGTGATGACTCGGGATCGAGATCAACGGACTGGCTCAAGGTTTCGCGCAAAATCGATCTCAGGCCGGTTTCTCGTGGTAGACGCCGCTCCAGTAACGCGAGTTGTTCCTTGTTCTGTGGTGTCAGGAGTTCTGCCGCGAGACCATCAATCGCTGCGAGGCCTTCCAGTTGTTCAACATTGCCAACTCCCACTCGACCGCAGGTTCCCAGGAAAGAATCCACTGCCTGAGGTCCTTGCGTGATGAACCTGTCGACAATATCGCTCGCAAACCGACCGCTCCTTTTCAGAGGTGTGTAGCGATCTGATTTGAATGTATTGAATGCAGCGCCGCGAGTCTGGGGCGAATACAATTCGTCTGGCAAGTCTGTTGTGTCGGGATCATGAAAACATGTCGCCGCGAGAGTTGTCGTTAATCGGTCGCGGTGTGACTGGTAGGTCGAAAAACTGAGTCTTTCCGCGATCCCCACGGACGGCAACAAGCGGTAAATCCCATAAAATAGTAATGCTGCGACAGGCGGTTCCACGACGAGAAACAGCGATTCCCGACGCTCGAAATCCAAATTCAGGACGGCTTGCAGCACATAGACCAGCAGTTTCTGACGCGCTTCCGGTACCGCTTGTTGCCAGCGACGGGTGATGATCGCTTCGCAACCGCGAAATCCTGTCCCCGCAGGTGTGGTCAGAAAACGGAATAACATCTCGTCATTGATCAGGGACTTGCCCCCAGAGTCAAACTCGCTCAAGTCATTGATGGGAGGCAGGTCGTGGGGTAGATGGGGAGCATCCTCAATCACCCAGTTTTCGGAACCCCACAGGCGCAAGCAATCCACCGCCGACCAGGGCGCGGGGAAATCCTTTAGTTCCTGAATCAGGACATGGGAAAATGAGGCACCTGGCCGTCCAGTGACATCAGTTTGCCGGAAACAGACGTGAGCCAGCAGGCGATACCCACCGGTGGAGGGCGAATAAACCAGACGTCGAAAGGGAAGTGTGTGAGCCGTATGCTGCACCATCTCGGTGGACGGCATATCGCCAGGGACATGAAACAGCAGATTGGCGCTAAAACGACGAAAAACCTCGTGGCTTTTTTCTCGTGGGACTGAAGCAGCGCGCGCAGATTCATCAAACACTTGCTCCCCAGCGGCACCTTCTCGCCGGTGCAAGGCGGAAGTGCGATAGGTGCAGTGCGTGCAATACAACTGATCCACGCGTTGCTTCGACATTATAATTTTCTTCTGGCAGTCAGCTTTCTAATCGCGGGCAGGTGAGTAACATGTAGAATGGACACCGACGAGTAGGTTCATGAATTTGTTCTCCGTCAGTACAGTGCGACAAGTACCATAGAAACCCACGTCCAAATGACCCAGCGGCTAGTCCTTTTTCGAAACATTTTCGGCTTTGTAAATCGGTATCCAGCGATTATCAATCCGCCGACACAATTCAGAAGCCTCAATAGACTTGAATCTCGGGACTATTTCCTTCGTCAGTGTGTCAAGTTCGCCCTTGGCGTTTTTGACGAGGTCAAGTTGACGCTTGGCGCGAGTTTCCAACTTGCTCGTTTCCATCTCTTTGACTGATTTATCAACCTCATTGAGATAAGTTTGCAACTTTAGGAATTCGCCTTTCGCCCGCAGCTCTTTGAGTGTCGCCGCAGCCGTTAGATTAATTTCACATTTCGCGAGTGGCGTTCGCGGAACATGCGCCGGCGAGATACCAGGATCTTCTTCAAAACACCCATCTAATTCTAAGGCCATTTTCTCGATATTGGTGAGTAAAGCGAATGGTTGGCTATTGTTCGCCCGGTCCAATTCGTCCTTCCGCATTTCGTTATTGGCATTAACCACATTGATTTGTGTTATCAA
>JAQGHT010000635.1 GCA_028291565.1 Planctomycetaceae bacterium
TCCCACCAGGTCAGCAATTCGCCCAGCGTGCGACCACTGACGGTGAACGCATCCAGCTCCAATAGACCGAGATCTCGCAGGTGCAGCATCACTTCTGGAACACCGCCGGCGAGGAAGAACTGGACGGTCGGATGCCCCTTCGGGCCATTCGGCAGGACATCGACCAACCGTGGAACCAGGCGATTGATCCGACTCCATTCGGCGACCGACGGGCGTTCTAAACCGGCCGCGAAAGCAATCGCCGGCAAGTGTAGTAGCAAGTTTGTCGAGCCCCCGACGGCGGCATGCACGATCATCGCATTGTGCAACGCTTTGGCCGTCAGCACATCTGACATTTTCTTTCCAGAGGCTTCCAGGTCGACCAGAGCCGTCGCTGATCGCCGGGCCATATCCAACCAGATCGGTTGACCCGATGGAGCCAGGGCGGAATGCGGGAGCGTCATCCCCAGGGCCTCGGCAATCACCTGCGATGTGGCCGCGGTACCCAGGAACTGACATCCGCCACCAGGACTGGCACACGCATGGCAAGCCGCTTCCGAGGCCTCATCCAGGGTGATTTCGTCGTGCGCGAAACGTGCTCCGATCGATTGAATCTTGCCCGCGTCTTCGCCCTTGGTGGGGGGTAAAGTCACGCCGCCAGGTACGATGATACTCGGCAAACTGCCCATGGATGCGAGAGCGAGCATCATGGCCGGCAAACCTTTATCGCACGTGGCCACGCCCACGATTCCCTTCCGCGTCGGCAGAGATCGGATCAAGCGCCGGAAGACTGTGGCCGCATCATTGCGATAGGCCAGGCTATCCATCATGCCGACGGTCCCCTGGGTCCGGCCGTCACAGGGATCGCTGACGTACGCAGCGAAGGGAAGCATCTTCAGCTCGTCGAGCCGTTCCGCGGCAGCCCGCATCAACAGCCCGACCTCCCAGTGTCCCGTGTGATAACCCAATGCGATCGGTTTGCCGTCTTCACCGCGAATTCCCCCCTGGGTACTGAGAATCAAGAATTGCTTCCGACCAAGTTGCGAGGGATTCCAGCCCATGCCCGCGTTCTGACTCAGTCCAAAGATATCGCCGCTGGGCGAATTCAGCAGCATCTCTTCGGTCAGCGGCAACTTGCCGTCCGGGCCTGGAGTGTTCGTCAAAACGTCGTGAATGACTGCGTTGTCGCTGTCCAATAATTCTGCAAGAGGGGTAGGCATAGTCAATCAATTGGAGAAAAAAGGGAAGTTGAACCGCGTGGACAGAAACTGTAAAAGCATTGTCTGTCAGGGACGGTCCCGGTCGGTTCCGTGGCTTTTGGGAAAGCCGGGGATGCGATCAGTGATAAACAGGACGAGCCGCATCCACCAGGGAGCGGTTAACAAGATGGCCAGGACGATCGCCACGGTGATGGCATAACCGAAAATCTGCTTGACGAACCACTCCGTGAACGGATTGAGCATCATCAGGTACAGACTCAGCCCGCTCGCCAATACAAACAGGCACTGTTTAAGGAGCCGATTCTGTTTGCGGATTTCTTCTAACAGCGCGTGAATGTCCTGCAGCGGATCGGGGGGAGGAATTACAGGATCTGCGGGTTCCGTCATGAGGCAACTCGACGAACGAACAACGAAAGAAACGATTTCTCTTCAGGCAGGGGGAAATCCCAAGTCATTCACGAACGGCCGCTCGATCCGTCGCTCGACACAGTCCGTATATCCGGCTGGCGGGTTTCGATACGCAGCTCACGTCTTAGAAAGGGAAATCATAACAGAAGACGGCATTCAACGTCAGATCGACAATCCAGTAAGCTTTCGTGAAATAGAACGGAGAACCTCACAACAAATCAAGTGAGCCAGCGAAACCGTCATCGCGCTGTTGTTTGATCGCATCATGTTGCCCTTGCTGTTTAGTGCGCCGCAACATCTTGTTCGATAACGACTTGTGGCCTGCTGAATCGGTTTTCTGCCGCCTTGTGTTGGGTTTCGGCAACGTCCGGCAATTGACTCTTGGTGCTTCCGCCGGAATTTCTTCTAGAATGGCTACGTGTTGTTACTCCTTACGCAGTAATGTCTTGTGCTGTGTGCCTTGTATATGCGTTAAGAATTTGAATCAAATTGTCTCGATTGGCATACGCTCTGCTTTACATGTTAATCATCAACAACGCTGCTGATCGCGAACAGTGGCTGAAATGCAACAAGACTCGATGCCATCACACACCATTCAAACTCAGATGCACACAGGATTTTTGAACATGCGAACGATCATTGCTCAACTGTTGAACGACGAAGCCGGTTTCATCATCTCCGCCGAATTGGTTTTGGTTGCGACGATTGGCGTCCTGGCTTTGACGGTCGGACTGAGCGAAGTGGCCTTCAATATCAACCAGGAACTGGAAGACGTCGGATCCGCGATCGGCAACATCAATCAATCATTCTCCTACAACGGCACCTCTGGGAATAAAGGCCAGTCATCTGGCAGTAAATATGCCGACCAACGCGACGCCGGCGACTGTGATTGTGACATCGTCTGCAGCGTGGCCCCGACAGGCGAAGGGAACTAATCGACTCGGACGCGATCAATCGACGGAACACGATAATTCAGCTGCTCTGTGCCAAAGAGTGCCAAGACCCGGCGAGACAACTCGCCGGGTTTTGGTCATTCTTTGGGAAGTGACCACTCCCGAAAAGTTGTTATGATGGATCTAGAGCGGACGAACGAATGGAATCTCAGCCAGGCCGATCCAATTGGGGCTGATTCCACCGTTTCCCACCTCGACAATCGAATCAGATGCGAGTTGAAAGAGTATTACATGCCGCCCCCAAATGTCTCGACGAATCCCGACTCAGGATCCTTCCCTCCTGTTCGGGCAAAACTTTCGTTGCCGATTGTTGTCTGTTTCGCTGTGACCATTTTGGTAACCGCCAGTTGGATCGGGACCAATGCGATGCTTGTGATCAGGGAAAAACCGGCACGGAAGCAAGCCAAGGTTCGCGCCGAAGATGTGGATCTGGTCGTCGAGCCGTCCGAATCGGTCCCGCCAGGCATGGTTTGGATTCCGGGCGGAGTATTTGTGATGGGGGACAAAAAGGGGCCGCACGAAGACGAGCAGACGGAGCACGAAGTGGCCTTGAATGGCTTTTTCATGGACCAGACGGAAGTGACCAACAATGAATTCCAAGCATTCGTCAAAGCGACCGGATACGTGACACTAGCTGAGAAGACGCCCACTGCGGCGGATCTGCCCGGCGTTGATTTGACCCAGATTGACCCGCAGAATTTAACTCCGGGCTCGATTTGCTTTACTTATCGTCCCAATGGAGAGCAGATTGACAAAAGCCATCCTTTATGGCCTTATCAGCTGTGGGGTTATGTTAAAGGGGCGAACTGGAAGCATCCCGATGGCCCCGATTCGACGATCGACAAATTGCTTGACCACCCGGTGGTACATGTGAACTGGGACGACGCAAAAGCCTACGCTGCGTGGGCTGGGAAGCGATTGCCTACCGAAGCGGAATGGGAATACGCGGCACGTGGGGGAAAGAGTGATTGGGTTTATCCGTGGGGGAATGAACTGAATCCCGATGGAAAATGGCTGAGTAACGTCTGGCAGGGCGAATTCCCTTACAAGAATGAAACCGGCGACGGGTACTTAAATACAGCGCCCGTGAAGTCCTTTCCCGCCAACGGCTATGGTCTGTACGAGATGTCAGGCAATGTCTGGGAGTGGTGCCACGATTTCTATCAGCCGGACTATTACAAATATAGTCCGCGAGACAATCCGCAGGGTCCCAATTCAAGCCACGATCCAAATGAACCAAATACGGTTAAACGGATCCAGCGTGGTGGTTCATTCATGTGCAATACGAACTATTGTACCGGTTATCGCGTCACAGCTCGCATGAAGGGAACACCTGATAGCAGTTTGAGACACACGGGTTTTCGATGCGTGAAGGATGCGAAGTGATGCCCAATTGTAACGCGATGCGTCCTGTTACAAAGTCGAGGCGCGGCACTGGTTAGAGCGATTTAGACACAGAAAACCCCTTAAGATTACGGACTTCGATCGTCGTTCGAATTCGATAATGAGACACGTTCTTACTACTTGCGGTCAGATCGTTTCTGCCTCAACTCCAGCAGGACTTCCGGCGAAATCTCAAGCGTACCTGTTTTCGATTTCTCGAACTGTCCCAGAAACTCACCTTGCTCGTCTATGACCCCTACCCGAGTTCCTGCGGGAGCATCGAGTCGGAAGAGCAAGTCTTTCACTTCAAACTCGCTGTGCAATTCCTTGACAGTGATGTCGTAGCGCCACTGCAGGGTCAGGCGATTTTGCTGCAGTCCGTCACGACCCATCTTTTGAAAAGCGATGATTGTCGCATCATACGGAAACCAGACTCCTGGACGCAATTCCCGCAGGTCATCCACGTATGACAGTCCCGTCGGCAGTGATTTGGTCCAATCCGGGGCATGATTTTCGCGACGCACCGCGAGGAGATTGCGATCACGCGCCAGCCAGAGCAACGAATAAGAATCACCAACGGTCCTGCATTTCAATTTGTGGCAATGCAATTCACCGACTATCTCATCACACACATACTCCACAGTCAGAGGGTACTTGTTGCGAACGTCGGACCAGCCCGACCGCAAGAATGTGGCCAAAGACTGGATCTTGCGCTCCCCGCGGAAAATCAAGGTATGCGGGCGAACCGCTGAATTCTGGTTGTCCCGCGCCAGTTTTAGTACCGCACTGATCGCTGGCATCGGCTCATTGCCTTCGCGCTGAACGATCTGAAGCAGTTTTCCATCATCCGATTGAGTTTCGTGCCTTACCGAAGTTGTGCCACTGCTGCTGTTAGTCGTTTGCACGGCATCATAATACGTGCGATTCTTTGAAACACAGGTGTTTTCCTCGCTCGCTTTGCTTACTGTCAGGCCACCCGAGAAGAAGTCCGCATGATTGAGGTGTGCATAGTGCTCATACGTAAACACAATGTATGAGTCATATTTCTTTTCTTCCTCAGCCAATCGATTGAGAATCGAATCCAGCGTCGTTCCTTCCGCCGCTTGCGCAGCGTTTGGGTGCAGCGGACTGTCAGTCATGACGAGTGTATCCATCACTGCCTTTGCGTCAACGGAAGCAGAGTCGGCCACTGCAGAGGTTCCGTCGCCGGTTCGCATCCGAAGATCGGGCCCAATCTGAAATGTGGGCAGCGTCTTGGGGATCTCTGGACGGATGAAGAATCCATCACGCAGGGCCGGTGCGAATGCTACTGACTCGACAGCGAAGCGCTGTGTATCTCGAACGGGCCCGGGCGGCGGTGCTTCCACTTCGACCTCAGCTGGGATCCAGACCTCCTTTGCGATTTGTTGCCACCTGGTGACATGTGTCGCCTGAGAAACAACTTCGACCCCTTTGTTCGACGATGCGATCAGCGTCCGAGCGACATGCAGGTTTCGCTCTCTGGCCAGCCACAAATACTGAATTGACGGTTCCCCTTTGGAATAATACCAGCGTTTAACGCGGACCTTAGTGCAGGCCAAGCCCTCGATCGTCTCATCTCCAAGAGAGTCTGTTTCAACTTTGTAGAATTCATGGACGGTCCCCCTCTCAATGGGAGACCGACCGACTTTGGGTTCCAACTTCAGGGCCTCAGTTCCGCCGAGAAAAACCGAAAGTGGAAAGTTCACTCGCAAGAAATACATGCCCCAGCAATGCGGCGGCAGCATCTGCGGTGGTTCAACCAAACCGGCTTGAATTGTGACGCTGTTTCCCTCTTCGATCGAAACAGTGGATTCTCCATCAAAAACGGACACTCTTTTTCCGGTGATCTTCTCACCTGAATTAATGAGCGTGATTTCCTCTCCGACAAATTTCAGTCGATTGCCCTGCACAAACTGCTGGTTTATTTCTGTAATCGAACGAATGGGTGACGGACCAAAATTCAATCCGGCCATCGGTTGCACCAGGACCGGGGGAGCGAACTCCCGGCTGGTCTTGATGATTACCGAATAGTTGCGGAATCGGTCTTCTTGCGTTCTCACTTGTGCAATCAGCTGTGCCAATTTGCCGTCTATGGGAGAAGGGAGTGGAGACGGTGCATCTGAAACACCAGCGACTGCGGGCAGCTTGCCTTTGACGGTGATACCAATGCGAGTCTCTTCAGTCTTCGTTTTGGGTGCCGTCGCGGCGGCATCATCGGCATTCACGGCTGCGTCCGACACCACGACAGCCAGGAGCGAGACGCAGGTCGCAATCAACAGTGGCAGAATATT
>JAQGHT010000673.1 GCA_028291565.1 Planctomycetaceae bacterium
ATGATTTGCACGATGTTCTCGGGAAGCATCTTGATTCCATGCGGAATAAGAGACTTTGTCGTCGATACACGAATTCGGCCGGGCTGATGCTGTGCGAACTCCGACTGAAATTCCAACGTCAAAATGATTTCCGTCCAGAATGCAGCGGGTATAGGTCGCATGAGTTCAAAGACTACCGCGTGGGATTTGCCCGTTTCGGGAAAAATCGCCCACCCTGTTTTCGGATCGCTGTCGATGGCGTTGGCCACCGGGAACTTGTCCTGGCTAAAGTCGGCTGAAGTCAAATAGAACGGGTGTGTCTGTTTCTTTGTTCCCCGTGTGGAGATCGACTCGCAGAGGACATTCGTCAGGACAATGTTTCCGTTTTCTGATCGACCGGGGCCTTTAGAGGGCAGGCTTTCATGCGGCAGGATTTCGAGGCGAATGGCTGTAATCTCTTGATCTGACGGAATTTCCCCGCGAACCCTGTATGTGTCATGTGCCGCGTTGGGGCCTGCCAATAAGATCGATTGATCCTTTTCGAGCTGAAAAGTTGCTCCACCAGTCGACTTGAATTCGACATTTTCAAGTGGTGTCCAGATGGGCTCTTGTCCCCCGGCTATTTGTGACTCCCATTCCGTTTGCCGTGCGTACGAGCGCCGTTCCGATGGCGTTTTTGCATCGGGAGGCGAGATCTGCAAATCGTATTTATTGAGCTCCTGTCTCATTCGATTGACAGCCGCTTGCTGCTCTGCGGTCGGAGCTTTAATCAGCGGCGCCGCATTGCCCGTCCGGCCGTCCAGGCCATTTTCGGGGACATTAAAGAAGTACGAGTACAGCTGGTAATACTCCTTCTGCGAGATCGGATCGTATTTGTGATCGTGACACTGGGCACAGCCGACTGTCAGCCCCAGAAATACGGTCCCCGTCGTGTTCACTCGGTCGACGATATAGGCGTTGTGGTACTCCTCGGGAATCGCTCCACCCTCAAAATTGATCATGTGATTGCGATTGAAACCACTGGCGATCTTCTGGGAGTCCGTCGCATTCGGCAGGAGATCTCCAGCGAGTTGCTCGACGGTAAACTGGTCGTAGGGCATGTTTTTCGCGAACGCATCAATCACCCATTCTCGCCAGCGGGTCATATCGCGCCCATTATCAATGTGATAGCCGTTGGTGTCCGCGTACCGGGCGACGTCGAGCCAATCCAGCGCCAGTCGCTCAGCAAATTGTGAGGTGCCCATCAATCGGTCAATGACTTTTTCAAAAGCTTCCGCACTTTGATCCGCTAGAAAATCGTCGACTTCTTTGGGTGTCGGTGGCAATCCTGTCAGATCGAGCGTCACGCGACGAATCAACGTGTTCTTGTCCGCTTCCGCTGACGGCTTCAGTCCCGCCGCATCCAATCGGGCAAGAATGAAATCATCGATCGCGTTTCGCCCCCAAGCCGCATTTTTCACAGCCGGACGAGCTGGACGCTGAATCGCGTGAAAGGACCAGTGCTGACGATACTCAGCTCCTTGCGACACCCACAGTTTTAGCAACTCCTTTTCGTGGGCCGTCAACTGTTTTTGATTTGCAGGGGGCGGCATTCGTTCGCTGTCATCCGCGGAGAGAATACGCCGCACCAGTTCACTCTGGTCCAACTTACCAGGAACAATGGCCGTCACTCCGGATTCGAGTTTCTTGACAGCATCGTCACGCAAATCGAGACGCAGTCCAGCCTTGCGCTCCTCATGATCAGGCCCGTGGCATTTGAAACAGGTGCTGCTCAGAATGGGACGAATGACCCGATTGAAATCGACCGGTTCCGCCGCCCGGATGGCAAAGGGATTTCCAATGCAGATCGTGATGGTCACAACCCAAGTCCAGAGTGACCCGCGTACACGAAAACTCGGCATGATTCGCACCTCAAAAACGACGGCAACAAGACTGCCGCTGATTTATACCGCACACGGGCAGAAATGAGACGCTTCGAACGCGGGGGTAGATATTGACAAACAACTCATTCGTCACCGCGAACAGTATAAAATCCCAGATCAGAAATCATACCCGAATCCCGGACGACTCGGAATTGGAACTGTCTCCAGGAGCAGCAAGGACACCCGAAGTGCTGCAAAATGAAACGGAACTCAGAATTCGGACAATACATTGGGACGCGAAAATGGAACTCGTCATCTCGTGGTGCAGTTCGGCAACCGGAAACAGGATCACCACGCGATAAAATGGGTACTCCGCTCCGCACCACAAGACATTGCAAGGCAATAGCAGCTTTATTGTTACGCCAATTGGGAGCATGCCTCAGGCCGGTCGGCCAAGGCCCTGCTCCGGAAAAGGTCGATCATGTTGAATTTCAAATCATCGTTGCTGATCAAGTCGACGTTGGGCCTGTTTCTGACGTTTTCCGCCGTGACGGCGTTCGCCGCACCTCTGGATCAGTTGCCGCTTGATCGCTGGGCAAAGTTGCGAGAGGCGGAACGGTACCAATTGCAAGTCGCCGAGAAATACTATCGCGAACAGAACTGGAAAGTGGCACTTTCCGAATACGAAAAGTTCATGTCTTTGCACGAAAAGAGCGAAGGGGCACCCTACGCCCAACTCAAATGGAGTCAATGTCAGGTCCAGTTGCGAAAGCTGAATACTGCGGTCAAGGACGGATTTCAGTCCGTCATGGATTATTGGCCCGACTCACAGGAAGCCATCGCAAGTTCGTATTTCATCGGCCGGGCCTACAAGGACATGGGTGAGCCGAAAAAAGCCAAGCAGGCTTATCAAAACTTGATCGGCAAACATAAGACCCATCTGGCCGCGGTCATGGCGCGAATGGATCTGCTGGACATCGCACGGATTGAAGGCGATCAGGCGCGCCGGATTACACTGTGGCGCGACCTGACCTATGATATCAAGCGGGACAATGATTCCCAGGCGGTCTGCGCTGACGCATCGCGACAATTGGCCGTGCATTATTTCTATACGGGTTCGTTCGACGAAGGTCAAAAGGCGCTCGCCACGACCTACACCCCCGAACAATTGCCCTACCATGTGATTTATTATGCGCGGGGGCCAGTCCAGGAATTAACGGCCAGTGCTGAGACAAAGCCTACGGGCGAAAAAGTTGCGGATGCGGGCGTGGCATTCATGAAAAGCCTGATTCCCGCTGATGTCTCAACGGCAGCGGCGAAAACCAGGGCTCGAGAATGTTGGTTCTACGCCGCCGACTTTGAAGCCGCGGCGCGACGTTCCGAAAAAGTTCCGCAAGTTTATGAGCAAATCATTAAGACTTTTGGGGTCGATGATGAGATCCTCGGTCGGCTGGCGGCATTCTACAAAGCCGACAATCGCCGTGAAGAAGCGCGTAAGGTTTATCAAAAGTTCCAGAATGCGATCGAAGGCCAGTCCCAGGTCGCCTACAGCTACCGCGAGGAACAAAAATGGGATCCCGCAATTGTGATTTATCGCAATCTGGCGGCCCAGGATCAAAAGCTGCCACATCGTTGGAAAGGTGAAATGGCGCAAACCATGCGCTATGCTCAAAAGTGCGACGATGCTGTTACCGCCTACCGTCAACTGATGGTCGAAGACTCCGAAAAGGCCAGCCAATGGGCTTGGGAAATTGGCTGCACCTATCGCGATTTTTCTCGCTGGCAGGAAGCGATCAAGGCGTTTCGCGAGACAGAAAACTTTCCGGAAGCCTACAAACAGATGGCGGCCTGCCATCGTCAGTTAAAGGAATTTAAAGAAGCCATCAGTTTGTACTACCAGGTGATCGGCAGCGATCCGCCGTCCGCGCCGTGGGCACTGTTGCAAGTGGGTTATACCCAGGAGCAAGCCGGCGAAAAGGAGAAGGCGATCCGGGCCTTCCAGCAAGTCTGTTCGAAGCATTCCAAGACGGGCCAGGCCAGCGAAGCTCACGCTTATCTTCAGGATAAATTCAAAATTAACGCGACCCTGGGTGGTGATACGGCTGACGCTGAGAAATAATAGAGTGTACGCAAGCTCGAATGGATCGTGGGACCTCATTCCGGCAGACGTGAGTCAAATGCGGACGGGTAGGTGTTCCTATCCTGCAGCTCAATGTTCTCCTGCGTACCAACTTGGAATTAGAGTTGCCGAGACAAACTCGGCACTGGCCTGGAAAGGCCGGCGTCCGGCCGGCCGACGTGTCTTGATCTCATGTGGCAGTTATGAAACTTACGGAGTTTATTTATCGCTCGGTCATCCTGGGTCCCGAAATCAGGACTCTTGAGCAAGCAATTAGCGCGATGCTCGAAGGTCTAAGCTCCAACCAATTGCCGCCCCACCTGGTACCGGAGATCCTGGCGGCCGTGATGCGCCGTGAGAAGACCAGTTCCACGGCAATCGGACGAGGGATGGCAATTCCCCACGCCGGACGATTGCCAATCGATCGCGTCGTCGGAGTGGTGGCGGTCTCAGAAAGCGGGATTGAGGCCGACAGCATCGATGGCCGGCCGGTGTCGGTCGTGATTCTTTTACTATTGCCACCACCACCACCGAACGAACATCGTCTTTATCGCCCGGAGACCGAAGTCCTGTGGAGATTTCTCCGCAACGATGAATTCTATTCCTGCTTGCGACAAGCCCGCACCGAGGAAGAGATCGAGGCCGTCTTGAAGACTGCGGACGCCACCTTTGCGGTTCGAGATTAAGGACCGGAGAAGCAATAACTGTCGGAAGTGACGATCGGGAGGGCGAGGCTGTGCTGGCGCAAATTTGGAGTTGACACCCAAAACAGAGGCGATTGAATTGGTGGGAATTAATTCCAAAGAAAGCGAACGTAATGCATTCACAGCGATCGCGAGAATGGTACGTACCCCGGAGGGGTTCAAGAAATTAGCCGGGGGTTGAGCGAAGCGTCTTCACCGGCACGGTGCAGACGCGCAGCGACACCCCCGGATCAGAGACAGGACTTGATTCTCGACCCCGGAGGGGGTCGCAGAGCGTCTCACCTTCGATGATCTGCGACCCCTCCGGGGTCGGGAATCCCTGATTGATTGGAACCGGGG
>JAQGHT010001218.1 GCA_028291565.1 Planctomycetaceae bacterium
GTAGCCAATCTCGCCAGAGATTGGGACGGTCCGCTCCGTCTCAGGTCCGACGTCCAAGGGGATGGCAATTTCGGCTATGTGGAAATCAGGGTGCCGAACCTGACTTTTTAGGCTCGTCCTTAAAGAGCACCTCGCCGCTGACATTCCGGATCGTGAGGACTCGGCCAACTTCTACCGACACGTCATGCGTGCCTTCTATCGAACGACCGATGAATTGTACCCAGCGTTCCACCTTCCTATCGAAGTGGTAGCCGTGCACATGGCATGCGGCCCGGCCTGAATAGGGATTGAACCAGACCACGAATGTCCGCTCTGCGGCACTTCGAAATTCGCACGATGAAATCGTACCGAATCCTTTGACAGACTCGACGACCTTCAGAATCTCGGCCGTCGTTTTGGCCTCTTTGGGAACCTCCTGTTTTTGCTCTGCCGCGCCAATCCCGAGCGCGATTCCGAGAAAAACGAACGTGATCAGATACCGCGACATGACGTTCTCCCGAGAGACAAACTGCACCTTGAAGAAGAGGAGGAGGTGGACTTACATCTGGTGGATTCTATACCAACTTGGAGAATCGAAATGTCACAAACATGTCACAAGCCGTGACTCGTTCTGAACGATTGTGGTTCGATGCTGCAGTTGAAGCTGCCAAAGAACTAAAAAACCTCCCCTTGCCTCGGATTACCTTGGCGACAGGGGAGGCCTTTTGTTGCATTTAACACAATCTCAACTTTGCCGGTCTAATTCGTTTTGGCTTTCACGTCGTAAGCCGTCAGAGACTCCTGATCGCGAATATACATCCGCCCGCCAGTGACGATGAGATGCGCCCAGGCTGGCCGGCCGTGACTCTTGAGCGTCATGCGGCCGTGCTCGCGATACGCTTCGGGCGTCACTTCAGCGAGAGCGACTTCATGGCCTTCGCCCAAAATGTAAAGCATTCCGTCGGCGACACAGATGGAGCCTTTCCCGGCGCTGCGCGCTTGCCACGTGATTTTGCCGGTCTTGAAGTCCATGCACGTCAGCGGCCCGCCACCTGCCGAGTACATATACTCGCCCACTTTTACGATTCCACCATGATGGCAAGCCATTTTCTTCTCGAAGTAGACTTCTTCCGCACTCTGCGTGCTGCCGGCCAAATTGATCTTGGCCAGGCCGCCACCGACTCCGTAGGAACTCGATGCAAAGACCTGGTTATCTTCAATGATGGGTGCGCAACAATTGGCCGTGCCATTGGCAGGAGCCGTATAACGCCAGCGTGGCTTGCCATCGACCAGCGAGACACCGAACACACTTTGATTCGCGAACTGGACAATCTGCCTTTCGCCGTGGATTTCTGCGAGCACTGGCGATGAATAATGCGCCCCTTCTGTGACTTCCTTACTTTGCCAGACGACCTTGCCCGTCAATTTGTTGAGGGCAAGCAGCGTGCCACCTTTTCCACCCGGCGTGACGATGACCAAATCATCTACGATCAGTGGTGATTCTGAATAACCCCAACCGGGAGTGCCGCCACCAAAATCGTTCCGGAGATTGACATTCCAGATTGTCTTGCCAGTCGCGACTTCCAGGCACAGCAGATCACCATTTCCACCTTCAACATAGACTCGGTCGTCATCCACGGTCGGAGTGCCCCGCGGACCGTCTCCCATTCCATTACGATAACCACCAATCGCCGCGCGTAATTCAGCCGGCTCAAGAATCCCGTCACCGTTGATCTTGTTCGCGATGAAAAACTGTCTCAGTTCATCAACCGAAATGAGACCATCCCGCCCTGCTTCGTGCTTGGCCAGCGACGTTTCAATTTCTTCTTTGGTGAGTTGATCATCGCCTTTGTTGGTCGCGGGATCTCGGATTTCAATTCTTCCAAAATTGCGATCGAGCAGAGTTCCACGTGCCTCTTGCCGGGAGATCTTCCCGTCGCCATCCTTGTCGAGTTCTTTCAGGTAAGCCTCGGTGCGCTGTTTCGTCAACACTGCGGCGTCAGCAGCCGAGTCAGGCTGATCCATGCGATCAAAGAGGTCCTGCAGTCGACCGGCTTCGGCGTACGTCAACTTGCCGTCTTTGTCTTTGTCGAGTTCCTGAAACAGTGCGTGCGAACGCTTCTCGGCGACAGTTTCGAGTGTTTCTGTGCTCGGTTTGTTGTATTTATTCCAGTCCCAGCCGAATCGATTGAGCGCTTCGACTTCATTCACCACACCATCTTTATTGCTGTCGAGCCTTTTGAACTCATCCGTAATCCGTGTCTCCAGTAACACCACCAATGGTTCGGGCTGAATGGACCACAACGTCCGGCCATCTTTCGCGTCAAGTGCAATGACGTGCTCGACGCCATCCAAATCCCCCTGTGTAAAGATGCGGCCATCTTTGACGGCGATCGACGAATATCCGACGCCAACCGAATCCACATGCCAGACAACCGGTGGTCCTTCGGCGGGCCAGGCTTTGAGCAAACCTGTATCCTGACTGATCCCGTCCCGATTGGGGCCGCGCCACTGTGGCCAATCCCCCGGTTTTGACGGAACCTGGGCCAAACTTTGCGTTAGCAACGAAGTCAGCACACAGACAACAGAAACGGCAAGCACAAGCACTTTCATCAGCGGGACCCCCTGGGAGATGGTTGCAACTGAGATCTGGATCAAGTCACATGACGGATCGCAAGTCGCGGCGGGACATTCCGATTGTAATTGCAGCTTGGAAAATTTGCAGCTTAGAACCTGCAGCATATCCGAACGGACAGCAATCGGTACAATTGAAGCCGCTCCGTTTTTCAGACATTCGTCGATTGCTTTAGGAAGCTTCAGCCATCCCGCTTGTGACGCTGGC
>JAQGHT010000708.1 GCA_028291565.1 Planctomycetaceae bacterium
AATATTACGATTCCAATTCGCCGGCGGACGCTCCAGCGTCTGATCAGGAGTTTCATTGAGTTCCCCACGACAAATTGGCGACAGCTCAGCGAACAAATGTGGGAAATGATTGACTCTCTACACAGATAGTCCGTGTCGTTGTCGAAATCTGCCAACCCGTTCAGTCAGATTTACCGATGCGTCGTCCGCAATGCAACGGGTATTGTGATGAAACATTCGCCTGAAACACAAGCTGAGGCAAATACGAGAGTGAGCCGCACGACCGTTTCAGGCCGGTAGCGATCAAAATAGCTTGTCGAAATTTGTGGTAGACATCCCCTATTAATGGAGGTTAACATCTTCAATTGACCGATTCTCTCAGTATTCGCCAAGTTCTGGCATGACTCAATGTCTCAGCAAGAATTCACGTCAACGCCGACGAGTTTGAAAAGTGCGGACGGCCCAGTCGCGGCCGTACCGTCGTGGCGCCCCCGTCGACGGAAAATCGTCTGGGGAGCGCTGTGGTTGAGCTTGATTGTCGTGAGCTTGTGGTTATTTGGTGTCCCGTCGACATTGCTCAAGTCACAGGCGCTGCGTCAGTTACAGCGAGGGCGAGCGGATCAGGCGATGTCCTGGTTGATGTGGGCTCGAAAGCTGGGTGGTACCGATGCCGAGCTTGAATTTCTCACGGGCCGTACTTACCGGATCCTGGGTGACATGAATCTGACACGCAGCCATTTGAAAACGGCATGGCAATAGGGGTATCCCGTTGCGAGGTTGCAGCGTGAACAAACCTTGGCGATGGCGCAGTCTGGCCAGTACCGCGAATCGGAGCCGGCATTGTCAGGCTTGCTCCTCGATCCACGTGGCGACATGACGGAGATTTGTGACGCGTATGTGATCGGGTACATCCGAACCTATCGACTGAGTCAGGCCGATCGATTACTGAAGGCCTGGCTTGCAGATTCACCCCGGCAGCCCCGAGCATTGTTGCTCCGCGCCAAAATGCAAATTGATCTCTTGAACTGGAAGTCCGCGGAGCAGGACTTGCGTGAGGTGTTGGCGGCAGTTCCAGAACATGCGGAAGCTGCCGACTTGCTTGCTGGCGTGTTCCTCAAGCAGAAACAACCGGAAGCGGCGCTCCAAATCCTGCCGGTGGCAGTCAAGGATCGACGGACACGACTCTCCGCCCGGCTTCGCGAAGTTGAGTGTTATCGCCTTCAGGGGCAGTCCGAGGCGGCGCGGCGGCTTTTGCCAATCATTCTCGACGAATTTCCAGATAGCATGCAGGCGCATCTTGATCTCGGGACGCTCGAATCGGATGCCGGCGAATTCGAACCGGCAGCCAGGGAACTCGAGCGAGCTCGGGAGTTAGCTCCGACTTCACCCGATGTCCGCTATGCCTTGGCAATCGCCTTGCGTGGATGTGGTCGTGAGACAGAAGCGAAAGAACATTTCGAATATGTGACACGTGCCCGAGAAGCAGTCACCGAAGCCATGAATCTGCGTAGCAAAGTGGAGCAAAACCCTGCTGATGCCGAATTGCGTTGTCAAATTGGTACCGCATTTCTCGATTACGGACAGACGGAACGCGGGCTGGTCTGGCTGCAAAGTGCACTGGATGTGAATCCACGACTGGCTTCCGCGCATGAACGGCTGGCCCGCTATTACGCAATCCGGGCCAAAGATTCTGAGGAATTCTCAAAACTGGCGATAGCTCACCACCAATTGGCTGCGCCCCCCTGAATCGCGTTCTGGGAGCATCACTCCGCTGGAATCGTATTTTTCAAAGACAAAGGCGCGCGTCATGGGACTGCACAGGGGACAAGACCGGCCACAGATGCGATTCTGTCTTGCGTCCCGACATCCATTGAATCACGCAGTTTCGCGCACACCCCGCACGTTGTGGACTGTGAACTGGCGCGCCGGCCTGGCGTCTGTCGCCGCGGCAATCATGCTGTCAGGATGTTTCGGCCCCAATGGTCCCGCTGACAAAATGGAACCGGCCCCCCCTTCGGCCGCTCCCCGCACTTCGGAAGGATTTCAATTCGTCGACGACACCGCGACAGCTGGAATCCAATTCACCTATCGCTCCGGCGCTCAACCTGAGTACGCTCCAATTCTGCAGGATATGGGAGGAGGGTGCGGCCTGCTGGATCTGGATCGGGATGGCATTCTCGATGCATTTTTTCCAGGTGGTGGCTTTATCTCAGAATCCCAGCCTCAGCCTTTTCCAAATGGCATTTTCCGCGGTCTGGGTAATGGCACTTTTCGCGATGTGTCTCAGCCCTCCGGCGTTCAAACTGGTCGTTTTTACAGTCTTGGAGTCGCGTGCGCAGACTACGATTCAGACGGATTCCCTGACATCCTTGTCACGGGTTACGGCGGACTGGAACTGCTCAGGAATCAGGGGGACGGGACGTTTGGTGAGCAGACAAGCACTGCAGGCCTGACCGACCGCATGTGGAGCACTAGCGCGGCTTGGGGGGATGTGAATGGAGATGGCAATTTGGATCTCTATTTGTGCCATTACGTCGATTGGTCGCCGAAAAACGATCCTGTTTGCACCGGCCCGACGCCCAAACAACCTGAGTCATGCCCTCCAGCCTATTTCAAGGGACTGCCGGATACGCTTTATCTCAACACCGGCTCGGGCGTTTTTGAGGACATCTCGCGACAAGCCGGTTTGCGTCTCGACGGCAAGGGCTTAGGCGTCGCGATGGCTGATTTGGATGCCGACGGTGACGTGGATATCTATGTTGCGAACGACACCGTCGCGAATTTTCTCTATCGCAACGAAGGCTGCAGTCGCGGGGGAATTCCTCGGTTGACTGAAATCGGCCCGGAGAGTGGTACCGCCCTGAGCGAATCAGGGACTGCAGACGGCAGTATGGGCGTCACGATCCTTGATCTGAATCAGGATTCACGGCCAGACATCTGGGTGTCCAACTTCGAGTTTGAGACTCCGGGTCTTTACCGCAACGACGGCGAAATGAGATTCACGCACATGACGCGCGTCGCCGGGTTGGCCAACCAATCCAGTTCATTTGTCAGTTTCGGAACCGTTGCCGCAGACTTTGACGGCGATGGAGATAGTGACGTGCTAGTCACGAACGGGCACATTTCTCGCTATCCGCAGAATGGCGATACCCTGCAACCATGCCAACTATTTGAAAATCTCGGCGGCACGCGCTTTCGCGATGTCGCCGCCAGCACAGGCACGGCTCTCAACCAACCTCGCCTGGGTCGAGGACTCGCGGTGGGCGACCTTGACGGTGATGGTGACCCGGATGCCATTCTCTCGCCGAAAGACGCAGCGATCACGGTCTTCAAGAACACTCAGACAGTCATGTCACATTGGTTAGGCATTCAATTGGCGGGGACGGCTTCACCGCGTGATGGCAATGGTGCGAAAGTGACGCTACTTCGCAACGGAACCCGCACCACATTATGGTGTTACAGCGGAGAGAGCTATCTCTCCAGTAGTTCTTCGCGGCTTCTTTTCGCTGATCAACGGCCGTTGGAAGCATTGGAACTGAAAGTCACCTGGCCATCCGGTTCAATTCAACGGCTGCGTCGCCCGGCGGCACGTGCACCTCAAGAAGCGGTCTGGAGTGTTGATAGTGGTCGCTGCTACCAAGTGGGGATCGCGCTCAATATTATCGAGCCTGGACGGGAGAAAACAAAAAACTAAAAAATTCTGTTGAAAAATTGGTGGTGATGTGCGATAAACAAAGCTATGTTTTGACATTCAACGGTTCTCGTTTTTTGCCAGTTCAGGCAATTCGTGTGTTGGGAATTTCATTTCACTTTCTCTGGAGGTCCTATGTTTCACTTAGGTCGTTTGAGGCGATCTGCACGAGGGTTCACACTAATTGAGCTGCTCGTTGTGATTGCGATCATTGCCGTCTTGATCGCACTTCTGCTGCCTGCTGTTCAACAGGCGCGCGAAGCAGCACGACGTTCACAATGCACCAACAATCTCAAGCAATTGGGTTTGGCGCTGCATAACTATCATGACACAACGCAGACATTCCCGTATTCGAGTAGCGCAGTGCCACAATGGTCAGTTGCTCATGTGTGGAACGAGTTCATTCTGCCGTACGTTGACAATGCACCGTTCTACAACAAGATCAATTTCAACGTGCACAACAGTGACAATAGCACTCCGGGAACACCTGGCGGACCGACCAATTACACCTTGATGACGCAGCCGGTCAAGTTTCAACAGTGCCCGAGTAATCCATTTTCCAACAGTGTCACCCAAATCGATGGGCAAGGATTTGATCAGTTTGGACAAAACCAGGTCGAATGCTACGCTCCGTGCTCCGGAACACAGAATTCGGACGGCGTTGGTGTCGACTGCATCACACTTGGCAGCCCTGCGTGGTGCAATGCTGCGGGTTCGGACTGGAATAATGCATCACCCGGAGCAAATCCTGGCATGTTCGGTGGACGTAACGTCTGGGCTTGCCGAATTCGCGACGTCGTCGATGGAATGAGTAACACGATGATGCTGGGGGAACGTCGTGGAGAAAGTATGCACCACGCCGCGACATTTACGTGGAACTTCCAAGGGGCTTACACGGGCACGAAGCTGAACTCACCTTCGAACCAATTCGCCTCGC
>JAQGHT010000710.1 GCA_028291565.1 Planctomycetaceae bacterium
TATACCAGGAAAACTCGGCACTTGCGGACAGACTTACGAAGGTGAATACGGAGCTGGAAGAAGAGAAAAACCTGCGCGTTCGGGCAGAACGCGATGCGGTCTGGAAGGACATCTCATTTTCGGCTGCGCACAAAATTGGAAATCCAATTTTTGCAATTGAAACGGATCTGGCCCCACTTGAGCTCCGAATTGAGCAGGATCGGAAGGTGGAAGCGTTCGAAGTTGTTTCCAATATTCGTGGCGCGGTCGAGAAGGCCAAAAACATCGTCGAGCAATTTAAGTCTCTGACGAAGGCTCAACAAGTCAATCTCGCCATGACGCCGCTTTTGCCGATACTCCTCGACTCTTGCAAAGTCTTCGAAGCGAAAGATGTGGAATTCGCAGTGGAATGTCCGGCTGCGATCCGAATTCTGGGAGATCCAGACCGGCTCTCAGAATTGTTTGATGAGTTGGCGATGAACGCCTTACATTGGATGGAAGCCGTTCCAAAACAGGTCCGCGTGACGGCAATCGTCGCGACCTCTTCGGATCTGCCATCAGAAATTGACTCGCAACGACGATACGTTCTGGTTCACTTTCGAGACAATGGTCCCGGAGTTCCATTCGAGAACAAAACCAACATCTTCGAAGCGTTCTTTTCGACTCACGATCAGGGAACAGGACTTGGCTTGGCTTTGGCTCGAGTGATCGTTGAACGGCATGGTGGAGTTATTCTGGAATCGGGGATTCCGGGCAAAGGGGCGGATTTCGAGATCTACCTTCCGCTTGCGCAGGAGGCAGGGAAATGACAATCAAAATGGCACGTGTCCTGATAGTTGATGATGAAAAAGAAAACCGCGATGCATTGAAACGCGCATTGGGTGATGAGAATCCAGACTGGCAAATCTACCTTGCGAAAAGCGATACCGAGGGTTTAAAGAAACTCCGTGAACAACTTGCGAAGGGCGAGCCTATCGAAATCGTATTAACAGATCTTGTCATGCAATCAGAACAGAGCGGCATGAATATGCTGCAAGAAGCACGCAAGATTGATCCATTCGTCATGTCCATTTTATTCACGGCGAAAGAGAAAAGCCTGGATCGATATGCCGCGTTCGACTATGGAGCGTTTGACGTCGTCGAAAAGACTATTCGTGGCATCACCGCGGTGCGCGAGATCAACATCAAGGCGAGAGCGGCATTGCGATACCGCGAATGGTCGCAGCGAATCAACTTTCTCCGCAGGTACTTCGATCCTAAACTGTTTGACGCAATTGAAAATGACCCCTCGATACTCGACTTGAGCCAACGAACAGTAACGATTTGCTTCTGGGACATTCGTGGCTTCTCATACCTATGTGAAATCTTGAAGGCACATCCAACACTGATCGCCGGTTTTCTAAAGGAATATTGCGACGCAGCTGCGCAGACCGTCTTCAGGCATGGCGGAGTGCTTGATAAATTCATCGGCGACGGTGTCATGGCGCTCTTCGGCGTCCTGAATCACAAGGACGACAATGGAGTTGAGGACGCCGGCAACGCCGTGCAAGCGGCGCTTGAACTTCGCGTCCGATTTGAACATGTCGTAGGGAAATGGATGGACCAGTGGAAGCTCTATACTCCGCAAACAATTGCAATTGGCCTGGGCTGTGGCATGCATACCGGAGAAGCGTTAGTCGGAAATGTCGGAACGGATTTTCGCGACCAGTTTACAGCCCTTGGACCACATGTGAATTTTGCCTCACGCATTGAAGGGCGAGCGACACACGGACAGATCTTGCTGTCCCAGTCCACGGAATCTCGCGTTCGTTCGGAGTTTGAACTCAAACCGGCGGGTACAATTGAAGACATCAAGAATATACCCGGCGAATTTCAACTTTTCGAAGCGTTGGGGTCCAACAAAAGTTAGGGTCCGGCGCACGTGACGAGACCAGTTCGAGATGAGGCGGAGGAATTCGTTTGTATTCCATTTCGTTTCTTTCACCGTCTTACGTATTCAGACGCTCACATCGAGCTTCGGTAGCAATCGTCGCCACGTTGATCGGAGCTTTTTTGTCGGGATGTCGTGAGCGGCAAGAGCCAGACTCATTTCCAGCTGTCGCCGCTCCGACAAAATCGGCCCAGAAATTGCCTCAAGTTTCTGATCGCGTCAATTTCACGGATCCCAAATCCGCCCCCAACACCGGCGACCGAGTTCACTCCGACGACTGGTTTGAAGACGTGACCGCAGCCAGTGGAGTTAACTTCACGTATCGGAATGGCCAGGAGGGGGGCCAATTCTATATTCTCGAGAGCCTGGGCGGTGGCGCGGCGGTACTCGATTTCGACCGGGACGGAGATCTGGAAGTCTTTTTGACCGGTGGTGGTACCATCTCAGGGACACCACCACAAATTCGTGGCTTGGCGTCCGCGCTGTTCCGCAATGAGGGCCAGTTGCATTTCACCGACGTGACGTTGAACGCACGGCTGACGGCACCCGGGGATTATTCGCACGGCTGCTTCGCCGCTGATTTCAATTGCGATGGATACGCGGACATCCTCGTCACGGCGTATGGCCGCTGCCGTCTCTTTCGGAATCAAGGAGATGGCACATTTGATGACGTCTCCGCGTCAGCGGCAATTGATAGCCCTGGTTGGTCTACGGCAGCGGCCTGGGGCGATATCGACCGGGATGGATTCCCTGATTTGTTCGTGACGGAATATCTCAAATGGTCTCCCGAAACCGATCGACCGTGTTGGAATTCGACACAGCAACGTGAGGTTTGCAGTCCGAATCGTTATCCGGCGGCAGACGATCGTTGCTACCGAAATCGAGGCGACGGAACGTTTGAAGACATGACCAGACGAGTCGGCCTCAGTCCCGGTGGGAATGGTCTTGGTGTGATCGCTGCCGAGATCAACGGCGATGGCCTGCTCGATTTCTACGTCGCCAATGACGAGACCGACAATTTCCTGTACCTCGGCAGCCCCGACGGAACTTTGAAAGAAGTCGGGCAAGCCGCCGGTGTCGCCGTCAATCAATATGGCAATCAGGAAGGCAGCATGGGAGTTGAGGCGGGCGACTATGATGGAGATGGCCTGACCGATCTCTGGGTCACCAATTTTGAATTGGAAGACAATGCGCTCTATCGCAACTTAGGACAACAACTCTTCTCCCAAACGACCAATATCGCGGGACTTGCCGGGCGATCTCGATTGCAGGTCGGATTTGGAACTGCTCTGGAAGACTTCAACGGCGACGGCTGGCTGGATCTGCTGGTGATTAACGGCCACGTGTTTTATGCCGGCGGACAATTGCCTTATCGCCAGAAATCACAGTTGTTTCGGAATGCGGCAAACGGCCGATTTGAAGAGGAATCACATCGCGGAGGGACTTATTTCCGAGCAGAGCACCCGGGCCGCGGCGCCGCGGTGGGTGATCTCGACAACGATGGTGGACTGGATTTGGTGATCGTCCACCAAAACGAACCGGCATCGATTCTTCGTAATCGAAACCCAGCTCAACGCTTTGCCCGCCTGGAACTCGTCGGCGTTCAAGCTGACCGTGACGCGATTGGGGCCGTCGTTTCGATCCTGGTGTCGGGTCGCGACCGGCAAGTCCGACTGTTGCGGAACGGGGCTGGATATTTTTCGCAATTTGATCAACGAATTCTGATCCCACTGCAGGCGGATTCTTGTAATGTCGATGTCCGGTGGCCCGGCGGCATTACAGAGACCTATTGCAATCTCCAGGCAGGACAGACCCACTGTCTGATCCAGGGACGGGGTGCAGCCAATGCCAGCCAGTGATCAACCCGTGGGGGTCGCGACAAAACGCAAACGAGTTCTCATGGTGGCAGCTCTGGGAACACTAGTCGCAGTCTCCATCATCGCGCTGATTGGTTCCTGGTACTCGCTGAAGCAGCAGCCTCAAACGCTCCTTCGACGCGCGCTCGTCGCGCGGAACATGGAGGACCGGATCCGCTTCCTGCAACAGGCGATTGCGGGCGCGCACGGCGAGTATCCCGAGGCTGAGTTGCAATTGTGCCTGTCATTCGCACAAAGCAAGCAATGGATTCCCCTCGAGACGAACTTTGCAAAACTTGATAAACAGAACTGCCCGTCCAAAGATCTTGTCGCCTTGGCAAAGTTGTGTTTGGAAGGCAAACAATGGAAGACCGCCGAAGCCGTCCTCACTGTATTGCAGGACCAGTCGGCTCCCACTGAAGAAAGCGTGTTGCTGTTCTGCACTCTTTATCGTGACACCGGTCGAGTTCAATCGCTCATCACCGCAGCCGAACAACTGACACACCTCGCGCCGCAGGATCCGCGTTACTGGTGGCTGCTGGCTCAAATCCATGAGCAACTCGAGAACACATCGGCGGTGATGCGTGTTTACAATACGGCTTTGTCGCACGATTTGCCGCGATCGGAATCGATAAAAATGCGGCACCGGTTACTCGAACATGGCATTGAAGTCGGAGATGCCGATCTGGCTCGTAAGCAATTTGACATCTTGCGGGCAGCCGGCGAACTAGGTCCACGAATGGATGTTTACCAGGCACGCCTCTGCCATCTTGAAGGTCACCCCATTCAGGCCCTGGTCTATTTGGAGGCCGCGCTTCAGGAACTGGGCGAAATTCCCGAAGCACTACGTTTGCGAGGGATCCTGCATTTGGAACTCGGACACCTGGAACAGGCAGCATCCGATTTGAAACGCGCGACAGAACTGACCCCGATCGACGATATCGCCTACTTCAAACTCGCGGAAACATATCGTCGCCAGGGGCTGAACGGCACACCACAACAGCGCCAGCTCGCGAAGACGTATCACGAACGATATCTCGCGCTGCACCACAAGAAACTGAGTATCAAGCAACTCACGCGACAACTCTCGCAAACACCCGACGCAGAAAACCTTCGTTCCGAACTGGATCGCCTCAAAACCGAACTGGACAAGATCGGTGCAGATATTCCCGCTTCGCGAAATAAAGAATAATATGTTGCCGCAGTGGCTCATAGTCTAAGGATCGGCGTATCAATAACTGTCGGAAGTTGCCTACGGCCTTTCAGGTCTTCGACGGGCAAGAGTGCCCATCCTACGGCACTTATTGCTGCGCAAATCCTAACCCGGAAGATCATGTTTCAATACAATCCCGAAGCGTAAGCAAGTGTCTTGATGTGTTGTTGCAGACGACGTACAAATGGGACGATTGGCGAGATTTTCCGGCGTCTGTCGCTGGGCTTGCTCCAGTGATCAGCGCGTTTCGGTACGGCGTTTCATCCGACACAAGTGATGGTACAAAAATGCCACTACCACCCAACAAACAGGGTGGTAGTGGCGGGGGAACTCAGCAGTATCGCAAGCGATCACAACGACGATCAAACCCGGCGACAACCAGAGAAAACCAAGGACTGTTTGCGGTCCTGATCACTTGCTGGATGTGATTCGAAAATCAGCGGATTCCGTGCCGCTGTCCGGCACGATAAATGTCAGCTTCGTCGAATTGGGGTCGCTATATTCCGCGGGAATGACACTTCCGGGACCCTTCCCTCCTTTTATGCCCCCCTGGGCCGCCAACATCGCCGCAGCCTGACCGTCATCCATTCCGGGAATGCTCCGGTCGATTCCTGCAACGCCATCGATATCAAATTTCTTAAGAAAGATCTTGTTCGTTCCCGCCACAGCACCGTTCACCAATCGGTACTTGCCAAATTCATCCGTCTTTCCATAACCCTCAAACTTCTCACTGGCGAAATGGACTTCGACTCCCTCCAACGGTTTGCCATCGAGAGAAATCGTTCCCGCCACATCGACCGCTCTGGGACCACTCTTTCCGCCGCACCCCAGTGCGACAACGGTCAACAAAAGAACGAAGCAACCACCGACAGAACGCATGGATTAACCCCTTGAATGAAGTTCTCGGTTCGCAGAACTCGATAGGTAGACTCACAGAAAGCCTGACAGGACGATGACTCGACCACGAAATGAGTCGATCGCCCGCCGACGAACTCAGAACACAAACGAGCATTGGATCGATTTCAAGGTCTCTCCAATGCTCGTCATCTGCATCGCAGGGACGAATACGATCAAAACTCGCCCACAACTTCACCACCAGCGACACTCACCAGTGCCTGAACCGTCCCGGTGTTAATGTTCTGACTGATAAACCGTACGGCACCGTCACCCAGCACCGCATGACAGCCCCCAACATGGGAGCTTCCCGCGCCCCAGGCATAGGGAGCGGGATTGGGAGGTGAATTAGGTTTGTTGATGCCATAACCGACGGGATAGATAAAGTGTGTATGCGTCCACGCTTCCAGAAATGGACCATACGCCGGATCCGTCTTCTTGAACGGCGTCTCGATCAACAGAATGGTATTGCTCGACCCATCGATGATATCGCGTAAATTGGCCGCCCCATTGAATCCGAAGGCGGATCGCGTCGAGTTGAGGTTCTGCTGCCAGGTTTTGTACCCGGCGTTCCCGTCATACTCGGTCTGTTCCGAGACAAAGCCATAGCTCATCCGCTGAGACGACGTGATTGTGTACATGTTCGATGGCGCGTACGTATGGGGATTGTCGTAATCCGGCTCGCTGGGGCACGCCAAGACGGACAACTTCACACCCTGCAGTACCGTCTGAGTTCCCCCGCCCCCCAATCCGGACCAATCCGCCTGCCCGGTGGCCAGATTGAAATTGATCTGCGAGAACAATGGAGCTTGATCCAGATATGGCAACATATACAGATAGCCCGTAAAGTTCCTGACCCCTCCCGCCGAATAGAGACTCGAAGCCCCGACTGTCCCTGGATTAACAGCCGACGGTGTAAACGACTTATAGGTATCGTGGTAATTGTGCTGAGCGATTCCAATCTGCTTGAGATTGTTTTTGCACTGCGAGCGGCGAGCGGCCTCTCGCGCCTGCTGCACGGCAGGAAGCAAGAGGGCAATCAGAACTGCGATGATGGCGATGACCACCAGCAATTCGATGAGCGTGAAGGCGCGACGACGTGACATGGTCTGATTCTCCGCACAAGTAAAATGAAATGATGAGCTCGACGATGAACTCGGCATCAAGCGAATACGTGAGAAATCACATGGCGAACCACTCCCCAAAAGAACTCCGGAGAGCTGTCCTTCAAATTAAACCAATTTGACAAAAAGAGTCAAATAAATTCTTT
>JAQGHT010000714.1 GCA_028291565.1 Planctomycetaceae bacterium
TCATAAATGACACCAAACCCTGTCGTTTTTGGAAAAAATGGAAAGACATCCGGAAATAGAAATGAGCCATAAACCATGATGGAATATAGCTCTTAGGCGAGTGGGGCCGCTCGGACTTGAACCGAGAACCAACAACTTATGAGTTTGCTGCTCTAACCGTTTGAGCTACGGCCCCAAGTGTGATACACTACTGATGTTACGGAGATTCTTTCATGGTCTGGATTGTGCAAACTACACCCGAACTACACCCAACAAAGCAGGCGTTCACATGCCCACAGGTACAAAACCCGCAAAACCTTATGCCAGCTTCCCTTTGACTGCCCATAATTCAGGACAATGGTCAAAGAAGATTAAACAGAAGGTCTATTACTTCGGTCCGTGGGCTGATCACCAAGCGGCGCACGCGAAGTATCTAACCTTTCTCGATCAGTTGCAAGCCGGTCGAAGTCCAAAACTGAGCGTCAATACTACACCCGCGCCGGGTGTAGGGAAACCAACGGGGGCAACGCTCAAAGAGCTGGTTCAGGAATTCTTAAACGTGAAGCGGCAACGTGTCGCAAAGGGCGAGTTGGCGCCCAGGAGCTTGCAAGCGTACAAGCGGACCGCACTGGCCCTTGCACGGTTTTTCGGTGAAGAGAGTCGCATTGAAGCTTTGATTTCGGACGACTTCAAACGATATCGCGAGCACTTGAGCAAGGGGCGAGAACTGGTTGCCGTCACGAACGAAATCAGAATCGCGAAGATCGTTTTCAATTTCGCGTACGATCATAGAATCATTCCCCTGCCCTTGCCGTTAAAGGCTTGGCTGGAACCTCCCCAGGCTAAAGCCAAACGGGCTGAAAACAATCTGAAGCCGTTGCGCATGCTTGAGGCCGATGAGCTCCGGGCCATACTTGGGACTGCTGGCGTTCAACTTCGGGCAATGACGCTACTGGGGATCAACTGCGGATTCGGAAACACCGATGTTGCGACACTGCCCGAAGCGGCTATCGATCTGACGGCCGGTTGGGTTGATTTCCCGAGGCCAAAAACAGCCGTCAAGCGGACCTGCCCACTTTGGCCAGAAACTGTAGAAGCTGTTCGGGCCGCATTAGCAAAACGACCGACAGCAACCAGTGAGGCCGATTTCGGATTAGCTTTTATCACAAAATACGGAATGCGTTTCGTGAGATCCACAGACAATGGAGTTCAAATCGACTCCATTGCACTGGAGTTCGGGAAGCTACTCCGCAAGCTGGATCTGAAACGGCAGGGGCTGAACTTTTACGCGTTGCGTTCCAGTTTCGAGACAGTGGCCAGTGATTCAGGCGATGAAGTGGCCACGTCTTACATCATGGGGCATGCTGCCAGTTCTACCGATATGGCGGCGGTTTATCGAAGGAAGCTATTCGACGCACGTTTGCAAAAGACTGTCGATCACGTTCGCCAATGGCTTTGGCCAGAGGGGTCAGAGGCCGCGTGGATCGTTGCCGATGAGATCCGAAAGAAAGAGGCTGCGGAAAAGGCTACTGCCAATCCTGGCGAACCTGACAAGCCGAAGACACCACGAAAAAACAAGCCCGCGAAGTAGATCACGATCCATCCCAAAGCCCCATTCGACTCTGTTCGAGTGGGGCTTTTTTCTTTTTTTTTCTTTCCTTAGTTACGCGGGGGCTTGCAGGCGGATTTCAGGAAACTTTCACAATTCCGCAAAAAAGATCACGGGAGCAACATGAGGGGCACGCTAAATCGATTTAATCTCATGTCACACGGCGCAACTGTTTGCATCGTGGTGGAAATCACAATGCCTTTCAAAAGGGGTTCGCATGCTGATGTCAGAATTGTTGCAAGCAATCCGAGACAGTGGAATCAGTGTTACGGAAGGTCGCGTTCGGTTTGCGATCAAATCAGGGAAACTGCCGACTCCGAAGATGAATGCCGCGCATCATTTCAACTTCACGCCTGAAGATGTAGACCGGGCAATCAGGTTTTTTGGAATCAAGCAGCGGGCCGCGAATGAGGTTGCCGCATGCGTGTAGGCGATACCAATTACGTCACTCCGAAAGACATCGCAGATCGATACGGCATCAATCAGTCAAAAGTCTTAACGTGGATTGCAAGCGGCGAACTAATCGCCATCAACACGGTAACACGACGCGGTGACAAGCCGCGATGGAAGATCGCCCCCAGTGCACTGGCGACATTTGAGGCGGGCCGATCTTCGAAGCCTCCCGTAGCAACGCCAGCGAGACGACAGCGAACGCGAGACACGTCGGACGACGTCGACTACTTCAAGTGACACCATCAAAAAACTCAAGGAAGGCGGTAGACGTTGGGAAAGCGAGGCGTAACGCATGATTCAATCAGGCGTGCAGAAGACAGGCGGGATAAACGCGATGCTAAACGTCGCGACCGGAAAACCAAGTCTGGTCAATCGGCAACAACAAAAGACGCAGTTTCGACAATGGGACGTGGAAAGGCTTCTGAATGAATTTGCCGGTTGATGAACACCCTGAGATCGACAATCCAATTTTGAAAGAAGCATTGCGCCTTATCGAGCTTGGTTACAAGGTCATGCCGTGCGTTCCGGGAGAGAAACGACCGCTAACAAGTCAAGGACTTCACGACGCGACAACTGATGAAAATCAGGTTTTTTTGTGGTTCACCGACAATCCAAAAGCAAACATTGCGATTGCGACGGGCGGCGGGTTCGGAGTTTTCGACAGGGATGTAAATAAAGAAACCGGGAAGATTGAACCGAACTGGCCGGGTGACGAAGAGAAGCAACTTGACTTAATGGCCGGGCCGGTCGCAATGACGCCACGCGGCGGCAAGCATTACCTGGTTGGGCTGCCTCAAGGTCAGAAGTTCAAGAACAGCGCTGGCACAATCGCGGAAAATGTCGACTTCCGTGGCGACGGTGGATACATCCTGGTTTTTCCGTCTGTTGTGGACGGTAAGCCGTACTTGTGGCTTCCGGGGAATGAACTTGACTGTTCCATTGAAAAATTGCCGCCGGCGAAGCCTTGGCAATTAGATGCCTTGAGTGGTCGCAAGCCGACATCGGTTGTTGTAACGGAATCGACTTCCGATGTGATTCAAGAGGGCGGGCGCAATGCCACCCTGACAAGCGTAGGCGGCGCGTTGCGGCGAATGGGATGTAGCGAAGCTGAAATTCTGGCAACCCTACTCGTGAGGAATCAGGAGCGATGCAAGCCACCATTGCCAGAACGCGAAGTACGGCAGATCGCACACAGCGTATCGCGGTATGACGCTGATCAGATTTCAGTGTTGATTGCCGAAGGCGGGAATGAGTTCGACTTAATTCCCGCTGAACCACAGATCGAATGCCTTCCGTCAAGGTTTATAGATGACATCGGGCCGGGCCTCCTGCGACAGGTTATTGAATACAACTTATCCGGGGCGCATGTTCCACAGCCAAACCTTGCGGCGGCGGGCGCTGTTGCTTTGTGTGGGGCAGTGTTTGGGCGCAAAGTGACTGACGACGAAGGAACGAGAACAAATATCTATTGCATTGGCCTAAGTCCGAGTGGTGGAGGAAAGGAACGCGCCAGACACGTAAATAAGAAAATTCTCAGACTTGCAGACATGCTGCATTTAATTCCAGTTGAAACAGTTGCATCCGCTACCGCAATTATGTCGGCGCTTGACGTTTCACCGTCAATGCTCCTGCAGCAGGACGAAATCGGGAAATTTCTGGAGGCGATCAAGGCGGCGAAAAACAGCCCCCATATGGCTGAAATCATAGCAACGTTTTTGTTTTTGTATACAAGTTCATCGGAAACATACGGCGGCAAGGGTTATGCAGACAACACGAAAACAAAGCCGATCCACAATCCAAACCTATGTCTCTATGGGACTGGGGTACCTGATGGCGTGTGGGGCTCGCTCACTTCCGAAAGCTTGACCGATGGCCTTGTCGCGAGAATTCTGTTTTGGGAAACACCAGATTATTTTCCTAATCCGAAGCGATTCCCAAGCCAGAGTGATCCGCCTTCAGAATTGATAGAAACCATTATTAATTGGGGCAATTACTGTCCTGGCATCGGGAATATGAAAGGACAGAAGGGGCAGTATCCGCAACCAAGACGCCTTTTTGATGCTCCACAGGTCAATGATTTGTTTTGGGAAAAGAGGTTGCAATTCACGGACTTCCAAAGAGCGAATACGCCGGGCGCCGGTTTGTGGTCGAGGGCCTACGAAAAGGCGCGGAAGCTGGCTTTGATTTACGAATGCTCGAGGAACTTCGACGCGACGGAAATAAATCGTGATTCAGCCGAATGGGGCTTGGGACTATCGGAACACTTGACACGGCGAACGATTCAGCAAGCGAAGAATCAAGTTTCAGACAATCACAGCCAGAAATCGATAAATCGAATTCGTGACGCGCTCAGAAAGAGTGGAGGCAGCTTGCCACTGGGGAAAATCACGAACATTTTTCGCGGAAGCGTTCTGGCGGCAGACGTTATCAAATTGCTCGATACGCTCGTTGCAGCGGAACAGGTTTCACGAAAACAGATGCCATCAACGGGCGGACGCAGTCCTGTCATTTACACGCTTCATGGGTAGGACTTCGAGTCAGATACTTTCACTCATGACGAAATGAGGGAAAGTCCTGCAATATGCGTCCGGGCCGTTACCCTCAGACTTTCCCTCAGTCCAACCATGAGGTGAAGTCTGTGTTAAAACCCTGATTTTTATCAATTGCGGAGCTTACATACATTCCCTCAGACCTGTTTAAAAGAGGAAGAATTAAGCCAAAGACGTATTGTCAAGAGTCTCCTTTTAAACAGGTCTGAGAGAATGTATGTAAGTCTTCTTTTCTAGTAATCAATTCAATTTAAGAGATACAGGAACACAACCCATCAATGGTCAACAGTTTGTTTCAAGCCGGTGTTTTTGAATTGGTTTCGTTCCAACTTACGAACGAGTACGCGGCTGTCATGGCTGATCCTGACAATCCGGGAACAACGATCACTGAGCCGGTCGACGCGATGGGTATCGTTCGCGAGTTTGTGCTGCACAACGAAGAGGGCGATATGGGATGGGAACCGAGACTGGTTGCGTTGAAGCTGGGGGATGATCTGCAGTTCTATGTCGTCAATGAGGTCATTGGTTTCAAGGGTATCGTGAGACGCAACACAACACAGAACGGAACCACATGACCAAACAATACGACAAGGACTTCCGCTACCAGAAGTACGACGAACGAACACCAGTGCAGGCAATCGAGATTAATGACCTAGGATTTGTCATTCCTCACAGCGTGCTTGACTGGCCGACACCTGATGGTTCCTACGTTGTCCGAATGATTAGCAGTATCTCCGAAACGATCACGAACAGCCATCCAGGTGACCCCGAGTTGTATCAGCGGCTGGTGCCTGAGTTGTCCCGGTTGTCGAAGAAGCTTCCCACTCATGTGGTTAAGGCAGATGTTTACGACTTCCTTCAGACGGTTACGAAGGCGGCTGTTGAGCTTGCTGCATCGTGGGATCAGCAGGACAGACAAAGAGTCACTGGCAAGCCGGTTAAGCGGCCACCGAAGAAGCCATCGCGTGCTGTCGGGTCAACGAGAAAGCTTGTTGACTCTGAGTATCGCCAGGAAGTTCGCGAGGCGGTTGAATCAACGTGATTGCACGCCCAGGAAATCAAGGGTCCTTCCGACGTCACAGAAGAGTCAAAGTGATTAGGGAACCATCGCGGAAATACATAGACATTTTTCGAGGACACGAAAGACATGAGGGAAAAACTCCCGCTTGAAAAAAGAGAACCGCATAGGTCTATACTCGCCATAACTTTAGAGAAAACGCAATATCTTGCGAACAAGAAGTTGCCGCCAGAAATGCAGTGGTTTGACCATCGGAAAGCACTTGCCGAAAAACGAAACGGTCCAGTGTGGTCATGCCGTGAATTTTTCGGTGGCGATGTGACGCCAACCTTCCAGAAGAGGTGCATGCGGGCGGTAACAGATCTGGAGGACGCCGGATTGCTGAACGTGTTTAGGAATGTAACCCACATCAACCTAACTAAGGATGGATTGGCACTTGCTAACCGGATCGCGAACGAAAACAAAAAGGCGATAGCCAAACAGGTCGGAGAGTCGCGACTCCAGCAGCCCTCGGCTGAATTCGATATCTGACACGAACCCGACAGACAGACAGAACTTCCACCCCTGGCCTCACATCAATAAGGAACGATACGACGAATGACAGGCAAGAACTTTTTTGATGATGAGCGGCGGAGGTTTGAGGATGCTGCCTCAGAGGAGCTTCGGGTGGAACTGGCTGCGGAGGGCGAGACCCAAGTCAATATCTACTTAGCGAGCGAGATCGAGGGGCTGATAATGTCGCCGTATACGCTTGGTCTTGCTTGCCCCTCACTGTGGGAACTTCCGCAGATTCAGTCCGTACGTGAAAAGCGGGGACGTAAAGGCCGGACAGCTACGCCAATCAACGATAGGGTTTTGCCTCAAAATCGATTCGGTCTAGCGATGTTTCGGGGCGCGTGCGTGCATGAGTTATCACATCACTTGGATTGGAGACGATTCGTATCCGCTCATGTCGGTACGACGCAAAGCATTGCAGCGACAACCGAGGCTATTACTGTCGATCCGTCTAAATGGAGCTGGAACAATGAACCACCAATATGGAAAAGCCACGAATATGGATTCATTCGGTGCGCTCTTTTCTTATCGGATCGCATGTCTCAGCGTGGGGTGCATGTCAACTGGCTGAGTGATTTAATTCCTTGGGGTGAATACGGGTACAAAGACCCAATTGGATACGCAGAGACGGTACGTCAGGAGATTTCAGACAGCCGAGACAAGCCTCTCGGCGAGATCCTGAAGAGGCTTGCGCCAAAAGAAATGGTCAAGCTTTGGGCCATTGACGCTGGGGCACAACTTTTACAGAAAGTCGAGGAATAGGGATGAATGGAATCGAAAAGATAACAGATGAAGAATTCCAGGAGTTCAGGCAGAAGTTGATTTTTGACAGATTCAGGAAGGCACAACAGGCCAAAAAGATCGAGGCGGGCCGGACGGGAAATTGCTGCAACCAATGGCAATCACTTTCAGTGGAGAATTATCAGCGGTCGATACGGCGAGTAAGTCGCCGAAATATCGTAAGACTGGCGAGTCTATCCGGTTGGGTCGTTGGGCAGTGATTAAAAAAGGGTGAGCGTTCGCCGGGAATGTTTCACGGCGGCAACAGGTTTTTACTTTTTTAGGGGAACGAATGTCAGAATTGATCGCAAAGCTGAATCAACACAAAGCCAATGCCGCCAAGTCCTCACGTGAGGCTTGGGCCACTTTGGTAAAAGCGGGTGCAGATGATTCGGTTTTGGATGAAGCCGAAACGCTTGAGACTCTTGATCGCTTAAGCCGTACGATTGAAGAGTTTTCACTGGCCGTCGATTTGGTTAAGTCTCGCAAACTGTTGGTTATCAAGGTGGAAAACGCCACCAGTGCAGAAAATGAAATACCACAATTGACTGCGGAATGGCAAAAATTGGTTGCTGAACGGGATGCCGCTTACGCAAAAGCGACAGAACCTATTCGGGTAATTGACTTGCAGATTGCCCATCGCCAACGGTTGGTGATAGATGGTTCTGGCGCTCGCCAGAAGTTGATTAACGGTGCCAACGAGAGCAACAAGGCCACACTGATCGAAATCGATAACGAGCGGACCATTGCCGACCGACAATGCGGCCCACTGGAAGAGGACATCCAGCGGCGCCAAATTGAATCGCGTCAATGGCACCAGGATCTGCCGAACTTCAGGGGCGACATCCTGAAAGAAAAGACGTCCGCACTCGAATTCTATGATGGCGTGACTGCTGAGTTCGTCGAAAAGTTGGCTGGGCTTCGTGCAATCGTGAACGGTGCCGAGTCGCGATATCTTAAGGCGCAGGAAAATCTCTTAGATCCGTTGGCGGCAATCTGATCCGTGTCATTTCCTCCCGGTGCATTTCGCATCGGGAGGCGGGGGACTTCTTACGAAAGGACCGATGACTGATCCAAGGCCGATTGTAATTGCAAATGGCCGGTTAACTTGTAGGTGTTGTACATCGGCCAAATTCTATGTTGTTGATTCTGACTTCTGGATTCCAGGCTTGACCCGCAAGCGTCGTCATCAATGCCGAGACTGTCGATATGTTCTGACGACTTACGAGCTACCACGCGAAGTCCTGGAGGCAATGCAAGCTGAACTAGCGATTCTCAGGAAGGCAACAACCACGGTTGGGAAGTAGATCATAAGTCAAAACTCTAAACCGATCATTTTGCCAGTGGTCAACGGGAATCTCGCGTGTCGATGCGGAGCGTCCGATTTCCGTTGCAAAAACGTATACCCCTGGTTGGATACGAACATTCGGAAACGTCGCCTTGTGTGCGTCTGCAAACGAACCGTTCATACCGTCGAATCGACTCGCGATGTTTTTTGGTCGATGCAGAACGAACTGGCCACACTCAAAGCTGAAAATCAGGCGCTGACGACAGCCAACCGTGACTTATTGCTGTTTGTCGAGAAAAGAAAAGCTTGACCAATTCGCACGCGGGATCGTCTCGCGTGCATTTTTTCCTCTTCACTCCCGACTTCATTCAACGCAGGCCGGGACAAAAACGAAACAGGTGACAAATCAAAAAAACTCAACAAAGGATTCGTGAAGTACATGGGTAGTACTGCAAGCAATGTGAGGGCCGGTGGGGCGGACGTCTACATCGGGGCAATTGCCGATGGCTTTGACAAGACGTTGGACGCGACCGAAAAGCGCCTGAAGGCGTTCGGAGTCAATGCCCTGGCGATGGGTACCAAGTTAGCCGGTCTAGGCGTCGGTCTTGGTGTCGGTCTAGTGGGCATGGTCAAATCATTCGCAAACACGGGATCAGCCATGTCGGACATGGCTGCACGAACCGGCGACACTTCGAAAAATCTGTCGGCAATTGACTACGCTGCCAAGAAGACGGGCACAAGCTTGGAGACCGTTGAAGGCGGTCTGTCGAAGATGTCCGACACGATTTCCGGCGCTATGTCAGGCCAACATGATTCTATTTTGCTTTTGGCGAAATTGGGATTGTCGGCAGGAAGCCTGAAGGGGAAGTTGCCGACCGAACAGCTTGAGATGTTTGCCGACGCGATCAGTCGCATTTCCAACAACGACAAAAAGATTGACTTGGTAAAGCAGGTGTTCGGCAAGTCTGGAACGGCTTTGATTCCGCTTCTGGATCAAGGTAAGGCCGGAATTGAAAAGCTGAAACAGGAAGCTGAACGCCTGGGGCTCGTTATGAGCGGGCCTGATGCGGCTGCGGCCGTGAAACTCAGCGACAGCTTCGGAATGTTGAGTTCCACGATTGGAGGCGTGGTCAATAAATTTAGCTCAGCCCTCGCGCCGGTCCTAACGTCGGCGATTGACTACCTGACGGTCATTGCCGGGAAAGTTGGAATGTTCGTTAATGCGAACCGAGCGTTGGCGCCCCAGGCTGCCATTATCGCGGCTGGCCTTACGACGGCTGGTGTGGCCATCGCGGCATTAGGAGCGGCGTTCTACGTGACTGCTCCTCTAGTCCAACTGGGGATGATCGGAGCGCGGGCTGCAACGCTTGGATTTTCGGCGGCATGTGTTCTTGCCAGTGCAGTTACAGGAACTCTGTCTCTAGTCATGAAAGGAGCGTCAACAGCCCTGACGGTTGCATCCCTGGCGTATCGAGCTGTGACGGGGACCATCGGACTGGCCATCTCGATTACGAAGTCTTTTGCTATGGCCACCGTTGCGACAACGGCAATCACGGCACTTTCGGCTGCTGGCTATGGGACTGTGGCCAAGGCGTTAAACGTCCTGCTGTGGACAACAAGACTTGGTTCCGTCGCTGGATTCGTCCTTACAGGTATGTATGTGACGCAAGCTGCTGGTGTGACTTTGGCCGGAATTGCAATGGCCGGATTAAGTGCAACCATGACGATTGCGGGAATGGCAGTTTCGGCACTCGGTGCGCTGATGACCGTTCTTTCAGGAAACATCGGTCTTGTGTTGCTGGGGATCGTCGGGCTAACTGCTGTTGGCGTAGCTCTTGCCGGTGGCCTGCTGATGTTGGGCCGGACGGGAGTCTCAGCAGGGAAGGCGATCTACAAGAGCATTGCCTCAGCCTTCGGTGGAATCCTTGACTCCGCGAAGGCGGTGCCAGGAACGATTTCCGGTTATTTCACGGCAATCTCTGCTTCTGCCCAAACTATGTTTTCGTCAATCGTAAGTGCTGGATCGTCTGCGATGGCTTCAGCGGTCACGTTCTTTACTGACCTTTTGAAGACTGGTCAAGAAACCTTCGGTGGAATCTCAGATGCCATTTCAGCCGGTGATATCCAACTCGCGGTTGATGTCTTATGGGCCGGAATTAACGTCAGTTGGATCAAGGGTGTTGCAGGTATCACAGGTGCTTGGCAACTCGCGATGGTTTCTCTTGAGGGACTGTTTGACAATGCCGTGGCCTACATTTTGAAAGGTCTTATGGATCTTTCAGGAGAAGCCTTGAAACTCGGAATCGAGCTTGACCCGACGATTTCGAGGAAGAATAAAGACATCGGCAAGGATATGACCGATCAGGGTATCAAGATGGGTAAGGACTTCGTTGACGACGGGGTTAAGGATCGGCAAGCGAAGCGAGACAAACGTATTGACGACGTCAAGAAGTCTGGTCCATCGACGGATCAAATGCTAGCCGAAGTAACCCTGGCCGAACTCGTGGCAAAAGCTGGCGAAGCGGCAAGGGCGATTCCACAGGTCAAGGCCGATGAGGGCAAGGCAGCAACGAATGCGGCCCTTGTAGTTGGTTCGTCTATGAACAGTTCGGCAGCACAGGCCAACGGTAGCGCCGGAGCTGCATCGACGATTGCGAAAGCATACAACGCACAGGGCGGAGATATTCCGAGTCAGCAACTTGCCATCACAAAGGAGTCTTTGGCAGAACTCAAGAAGGCATACAAGCTAGCCGAGAAGCAGTTGAAGAAAAACGGTCTAAAAATCGTGGAAAAGACCTAACTAACCCTAACACCAAGAACAGCACGGGAAACTGTGCTGTTCTTTTTGGAGAAACACAGTTTGGAAAAAGAAGACAGTTTGACCATTCATGAGAAGTTCGTCCTAATGAACTCCCGCGAATGGCATTTGTACAGAATCATGGATTCAACGGACTCGGAATTTGAATTTGGTGCGGTCGGCTCGATTGATCCTGACAAGACTACAGCGCCACTGATTCTCAGACCGTCTTTTCTGAACTTGATGACTCCGGTCAATTTGACGTCTGACAATTTGCCACGTGATGTAGCTGTATCACTGAGGGAAACGGCGCGGCGACTCCTGGAGTTGTCGAAACTGGTTGACAAGGTCAGGCCGGAGACTTACACGGGCGAGCCATTGTGTTACGTGATTCGTGGTAGTGGTGGTCAAGTAGAAGGCAAAAAGCTGTTGCTGTTCGAGGCTTCACGAACGGCAAATTTTTATGAAGAAATCTGCAGCGACGATGCGACAATCACGCCAGAGTCTCTTGCCGATCATCCCGAGCAAATGGAGCTGTACCAGCGAATCACCAACGGCAACGACGACTTGCTAGCCGTTTAGGCCACTGGCTTCAACGCTGTAGCGTTATCGCGTGCCGAGACGGCACATTGTTCAATCTTTCAACCAGGACGCCCTATGTGGCGTTCTTGGTGCTTCACTCAAACCCTGAAAGAAAACGACTTGACGAACATTTTAGCGCGAACTGAAAAGATACTTTCAAAAGACTCAGCAGAACGGGAAGTCGTCTTCAATCAACTTGTTCGGCAGATCGTCGAAAATGACGACACGTTGACTCCGAGAATGATCATGAATCGGCTTGATGAATCGAAGTTCTCCATGCGAGAATTGATCGCGGTTGTTGAAAACGCTCTTGTGATCTTGGCTCAGGCTGGTTGACAATCCACGAAGCCGATTCCTCACTCCGAGGGATCGGCTTTTTTCGTTTTGCCACAGTGGTAACTGACATCACGAAATCTTCGGAAGGTCACTTGACAGCAATTGTCCCGATTGTGATGATTCGCACGCCTTGTGGATGTGAGAGTTTTCAGGGCCGTGCAGTGACTCTATTAATCCTGCGCGTGATTCGGTGTTGTGATCTTGATGCAACAGACAAGTAGCTAACGCTTGTACGTGTGCCAAACCGCAAGGAATGGCAATCCGCCTATGGCGAATTCTCACCACGTGCAGGCGTTAGCTACTTGTCTTTCCGAACGTCTAGTTCTGAGTGAAGCGGATTAACCATTCGCCTGTACAGAACCTTGACACCATCAGATTGATTCGTGAAGATTCGTTCGCCTTTGCTCGGAGTAGAGACCAAGCAAGGGTCAAGCGACGTGTCTTAGATCGTCGCTTGTTTTTGTAGGTTGCTCTGTTTTTGAGTTCACTCAAAAAGACGAGAACCAATTCCTTAGAGGGCGCTGGAAACGGCGGCTCGCTTCCTTGAAGCGGGTATCTCTACCCCTTTAAGGAATTGGTTCCATTCTCTTGTCCGCATGGAAGGCGGATTCTCTCTCGCTCAATGCCGTTGATTCGCCGGGGATCGTCACGCCCAGGCAGCGGCAGAAAAGAGTGAAGCCCAAACGTCTTGTACACGTCGGGGCTTCGGGTAGCCACGTCTTAACCATTGCAAGGAAAAGCCATGTCTCTATCACAGGATACGTGCGAAGCCCCCGCACGTCAAGCCAGATGTTTCGGTGAAGACCGATGGGCCGAACTCGACCGCATTCACGGAGTTGGCAGCGAACCAAACGAAGAACAACAGGCGCTCGCAAAGCGTTTCAGTGTTCCATCTTGGGTAGTTCAGCACAAGCTGATTGAATACGTCTTGGCAGCGCGTCACTTTGCAAAATGTGGTGAATGGCCGGACGGAATC
>JAQGHT010000719.1 GCA_028291565.1 Planctomycetaceae bacterium
AGAAGGTTGCCGAGATCAATGCCATTATCGCCAAGCTGGATGACGGCAAGACCGTGTTCTACAAGGACATCGGCCATGAGTTTCTAGACCCGAACGGAGGTCTGTCAGGCGAAATCATGCCGGACTATCTGCACTTGAGCGGCAACGGTTACGAAATATGGGGCAAGGCGATCAAGACCGATCTTGAGAAGCTCACCAAGTAGGTCGAGGTCCCCAAGGCTGGACCGGTCTTCCGCGCGGGTGGACTGGTAAGTTGGCTCAACGTGAGGTGGCCGCTGTGTTGATGCAATCAGAGACACCTCACGCTGCACTGTGAAAAGGGTCGGTCAATCCAAGACGAACAGCCAGGAGACTGTTTTCAAACTATGCGTGCCGGCATGTCGTCCGGCTCATCACTTCAACGAGTGCAGCTCCTCCGAGCCGGCCGGCCAGCGCAGCGTGAAGTTCATCGCAAACGAAAGTCGGTGGAACTCGCCGTGATGCGACGTTACGGAATGCCAGACGTAGGCGGGGAAGATCAGCATCAGGCCCGGGCGCGGAAAGACCTTGATGTGATCGCGATGACAGACCGAGGTCAGGTTTGCATTGAAACGCGGATCGTGGAGCACCAGCACTCCGTCGCCGGCCTCGAAATAGTCTTCGCTGTCGTCGGCCGGACAGATGGGCTGTCGATTGGAGACCGCCGTGCGGGCATAATAGATGCCGATCAGGTCGGTGTTGTGATTGTGGGCAATCGTAGACTCTCCGCGGCCCATGCGGTTGCTGAAGAGCAACAGATCGATCCCCTCTGGTCCCGCGATTCCCTCGGCCTCCAACCAGTGTTTCACCCCTGTGATGAACATGGACCGCAGCTGTTCGATCGCAGGCACGGTGTTCGCCAGACGCAGCAAATTCAGCGCTTCGGGGTGCGTGTTGGACCTGTCGTCGATTTCCGGCCGGCGCTCCAGCAGATCGCAGAGCTCCGCATTCAGGGGGTCGGTGTCCGGGAATTGGATTGTCACCACCCGCGTCGGAAAAAAGGCATAGTCCGTCACTTCCATCAGCCGACCTCTTCCCACGTAAACACCCTGCGCCCGCCGCGACACGAACCGCTCACCTCTCCATGCTATCTGCCACCAGCATGTCATAGCTTGTTTCGTCGAAAAGAGCCAGATACTCGCCATGTGGGATGTTCGATTGCAAAGCCTGCAAAGTGCGGTCAAAGCGGGGACCAGCGCAGGAACTGTTCGTGGATATCACGAGAGTTTGTTTCATGCTTCGGTCACATCGACCGCGGAATTCTGGCACTCCTGTGCCATGGACGGTCACGGTTTGGTAACACTTTCCTGACAAGCGAGGCTTTTTAGGTCCGATTCGGTCGATCTCATTTCGCTCGTGCGTGTTACGCCAATTCAAGTGCCATTCCCTCCTGCGACCTTTTTCCTTACACTCCTCGCTTCGCAATAACACCGGCAAATTCGGTCATTCGCCTGGCTCGTTGTGAATTAGCAAAATGAAAATATCTTTCGTCTCTCCAAGATGTTTTGGAACCGACACGTTTCTTTTAGGACCTTTTAGGAGCAATGCTCATGGCTGCTTCGACCTCGATTCTCGCGGATAAACTGCACGAGTACCCCCAGCAAGATGTGATCGACGGAACCTGCGGAGGAACCGCTTCGATTCTCGATGATTGCCTCAACAAAAATGGCGGGGTGTTGCAACTTGTGCACCGCTACGCCGGCCGGACGTTTTGCACCCCGGGTAAACGCCTTCGCCTTGATGAGCGATCATACTACCCGGACTACATGGACGGTACCGGTCTCGATGAACTCTGGATGTGTTGCACCGTTCCCATCAAGACGGGCGTTATCGATACGCGCACGAAAAAAGCACCGTTTCGCGAAGGAGAAGCGCAGGTCCTCACTTCGGACGGGCAAGTCATCTCGCTGCAGGATTTGATCGCCGCCAATCCGAAGGCCGTCATCGGTGACAAGATTACGGCGTTTTCGAAAGAGCTGTTTGGCTACCCGACCTGGCCGATTGTGTCAAAGAAGTTCGACAATCTCAATCCGATTCCGGATCACCTTCACTGGGCAAAGTGGGAAGTGTATGACATCAATTCTTTCGACAATCCCGGAGTCAGTGCGTCGCATTATCACACCACGGCGATGGGGCTGTACGCTTTCGTGACGAGGGAGCAGTTCCTCACCTGCATGAAACGCTTCGGAAAGGGCGAGTATAACGGGATCCGCCACTTGGCACCGCATGTGATGATGCAACTTGATAACGGCTTCGTGATGCCGAATGGTGTACTGCATTCACCGACGAACCTTTGCACGCACGAGCTGCACGTCACGATGGATGAGCACTTCTTGGCAGAAGACCTCACACTTGACGGACGTATCGGCGCAAAGGATGCGTTTTACGCTTGCCGGGAAGAGGACTATCCAAAGGCCCGGCACGAAGACTGGGATTACCTGGTTGAAAAGTTCGACTTCGCGGCGAACCAGGACCCGGACTTCGTCTTGAAGAATTCGCGTCCGGCAATCCCGGCCGAAGAATTTAAAGGCCACGGGGTCGACGCCAAGTGGATCGTCTACGGTGATTTCCTCGGCGATCAGAAGTGCTCGATTCTCCGACTCACACTGCAGCCTGGTGCCAAGACGACTTTTCGCCCCGAGTGCCCCGCACTGTTCCACACGAACGGCGGAAGCGGCCGTGTCGGAAAGCTCGACGTGCACTATCACCAAAATATGATTCTCGGCGAAATCTATCCCGAGATCGGATTCATCACTCAGGCGGCGCTTGCAAACGGCGGTGTGGAAATCGAGAACACAGGAACTGAACCTCTCGTGTTGACCTTCGACTTTCCGCAGCATGCGCATAGCAAGACGCCCGGTGTTGTTCCTACGAAGTAATCGCGCTGCGTGTCTAGTCCCCCAAACGTCCGGCTGCATTCTTCAGCCGGACATTTGGCCGAGGTTTATGGGCTTAAACACCAGTGAACAAAAGAAAGATTTCGTTGAGACGAGCGGGCGAAAGTCGCAAATCTAACCAGCAAACCCAAGGTTAGCGCGCGATCACTTTCGCGGAAGAGGAGACTCCATGAATCTTTGGTGTTACACAGCAGCACTCGTTTTTCTGACCGGCGCTTTGTCCTGCCCAGCGGAAGATGCCCCGAAAGCGGGTGAACCCAGGCGTGTCGGCTTCAAAGCAGTTGCGGACGGGACGACGCAATACTACGTTGAAATGCTGCCGAAGGATTACAAGCCGGGCGAGACCTTGCATCTGATGGTTGCGTTGCACGGCTCGGGCGGAGACGGTTGGGAATACTTTAAGCATCCCGATTCCCAGTGTCGCGCGACTCGCGACCTAGCTGCCAAGCACCGCCTGATTCTGGTCGGACCCGATTATCGCGGCCCCTCTTGGATGGGGCCGAAGGCGGACGAAGACGTCGCCCAGATCATTCGGGATGTGAAAGACCGGTACAAGGTCGGGAAGGTGTTCGTCGTGGGCGCTTCGATGGGTGGTGGTGCCGCGCTGACCTTCACCGTCTTGCACTCAGAACAGGTGGATGGTGTCGTCAGCCAGTGCGGCTTCGCCAATTTGGCGGACCCTTCGCCACATCTCGCCGGGATCGTCAAATCGTTCGGTGGCAGCCCCGAGCAAAAGCCCGACGAGTTCAAGAAACGCAGCGCGGAACTTCAACCGGATCAGTTCACCATGCCGATCGCCATCTGGACCGGTGGGCAGGATACCTCGGTCCCACCCCAAAGCGCGATGCGCCTGGCCAAGGTGCTCAAGTCGAAGAACCCAGAATCGGTGTTACACCTGCACAACGAACAGTCGGGACACAAACCGACCTACGAAGAAACGGTCAAGGTTTACGAGTTCGTGCTGGGGGCCGTGCTCAAGCCGTCGAAGTAAGATTCGCGGCGATGCCGCCTCCTGGGCCGATTGGCTAAGGCGGTTTCACTTTGGGTGCCCCGCGAAATACAGCAAAATTCCGACGAATCTCATAAGTCGACCGGCAAACCCAAGGTAAGCGCGCTACGAAAATGGAGAATGTTATGTCACATTGGAAGTTGGTCGTTGCGGTGGTTCTATGCTGTTCCGTGTCGGTTGCTGCTGAAATTTCAGAGAAATGGCAGAAGCGGATCAATGATGCCGAAGCGTCTTACACAGCGGCCGTGGCGAAAGCCGATACGGTTCGTGCAAACGCCGTTCAAAAGGCAAACGCCGACCGTTTGGCCGTGCTGAAGAAAGCGCTGAGCGAAGCCACCAAGGCGAAAGACGAAGACGCCATCGAAGCCTTAAAGGAAAAGGTGGCGGCAGGTGACAAGGAAAAGGCCGCCAAGGCCAAGCCTGCTTCGACGACTCGGCCTGAGAACGCCGTAAGACTGGGCACGCACGAATACGCCGTCATCCCCGACAAGTTAACCTGGCACATGGCGAAGAAGCGCTGTGAAGAATTGGGCGGACATCTGGTGACTTTCGAATCTCCCGAGGAACAAGATTTGGCACTGAGGGCCGGCAAAATCACGAATGCGCCGCTGTGGATCGGTGCGACCAACGAAGCCAACTTGACTGAGTGGACTTGGGTTAATGGTTCCTCAGTGAAAGTCGACGATTTCGCCAAGCTCGACGACACCAGCCGCGAAACCATCTCCTGTGGAATCGCTTATTCGAATGAAAATCGAACCTGGAGCGATTCGAACCTGGGCAACCATTTTGGCTTCATTTGCGAATGGGATAACTAGCCAGATCGGTTTGATCTTGAGTCGTCCAGGTATTTCTCAACGGTCGTTGAGAGATCCTCGGGCAAGTATGCTTGGATTTGTAACGTTCAGATGCTGGATGTCATATTTCATTACTGTAGAATTTCTTTACCGCGATGTGCCTGTTTGGCCGATCGAGATTGCCGAGCTTCTCGCCAGCGTACAAAGGTGGACCCCGTCCGCCAGAATCTCGCAAGAGAGTAGTCGACTGGCCATCCTAGAGCGGTTTAACCTTGAGTGTTCCTCGTAGCTGAAGTCGTGAGACTTCGGGCGAGTGTCGTAAAAACTCCCGAATTCTCACGAATTCAGTGACGGGGTTCGCGGCTTTCTGCATCAATAGCGGCAAACCCAAAGGTAAACCGCTCTAAAAAACGCCACAGGCTCGTGCCAAACGTGGATTCCCAGTCCCGTCGAATGGCGGTAGACTGAAGCAGGAGCCTCTTGATCGCCAACCGAGGTGACTTGGCGGCCAGGCCGACGATTTTTTGACATGGAGGCGCCACCATCGAACGAATGAGGTCGACCATGACCCGCGTGATCTTTGCGACCCTGTTTTGCCTTGGTTCCATCAGCGCTACGGTCCGGGCCGATGATCCAGCGCCAGTCAACGATGCTGCGGTTCGGAGTGCGGTATCGCGCAGCCTCCCCTTTCTGGAAGATGAGGGAGTGGCCTGGATGAAAGATCGGCACTGCATGTCGTGCCATCATGTGCCGTTTCTGCTGTGGTCGCATCGATCGGCTCAGGCGCAAGGCTTCACGGTCGATCCCCGGAAGTTGGCGGAGTGGGACGAGTGGACTCGGAAGGATTCGCTCGCAAATCGCCTTCTCTTCCGGTTGCGGACCTACGACCTCGGCAGACCCGAAGCGGCGACGCTGCCGCAGGCCGTGAAAGACAAGCTCAAGCCGTTGATCCTACGCCCGTTCGAAACTGAAGCGGGGTTCCTTGCGGAGCTGAAGCCGCTGCTGACTGAAGACGAAATGAAGTTGCATCGGGCGACCGTGCTGAAGATTTCCGAGCGGCCTGTTGCCATATTCGATCGTGTTGGAGGCGGCCTCGAGGCCCTGGGCCCATTGTTGATCGCAAGTCAAGGGACTGCGAGTGTTCTGATTCAACCTGAATTTCGCGGCGGCGTGATCGACCTGCTGAGCCAGATTCAGTTGGCGGACGGCTCGTGGACGACGGGCGGTCAGTTCAGCGGGATGCGCCGCTGGACGCTTCCGACGGCGAATCAAACGACCACAATGTGGACGGCGCTGGCACTTGCCTCTTACGACACACCGGATCCGAAGAGATCCGCGGCGATTCAGAAAGCCATCGCTTATCAACGGCAACAGACTCCGAATCCCGATAATCGCGAATGGTTGGCGATGCGGCTCTTGTTTGAGCGTCGGTTCGGGTCGGACGAGGAAGTCGCGAAACTGCGTCAACAATTGCTCGATGCTCGGAACGGCGACGGCGCGTGGGGGTGGGAAAAAGGCGTACCAAGCGATGCCCTCACGACCGGCCTGGCGATCTACGTTCTGGCGAAGGTCCGAGCCGGCGATAACTCGTCCATCTTTCGAGATGCTCGCAAATGGCTGCTCGCGTCGCAGCAATCCGACGGTGCCTGGCTGACTCCGGCCAAGAACTTCACGAATACCACCGATCCGGAACGCCTGCTAGTTCGCGACGAAATCTACCACTACTGGGGCACCGCGTGGGCCGTGATCGGGCTGCTGGAAACGCTTGGAAAGTCAGGCTCTTGAAGTCACTCTCGGGACCTTGGGCGAAATCTGCAATGACGAATCAATCGAGGCTAGCAGCATGCGATCAAATTGAGCGGCCGGGGATGGAAGGTACGTTGGTCACATCGACCGACGCGGCTTAAATTGCGTCGGTGTGTCGGATTGCGCCAAGAAGCTTGGGAGCAGATGAAGAGATGTCAGAATGCAAATCTGAAACCTTTCGATGGAATACTGTGGGTGGAAAGCCCGTCCAGTAGTGCTTGACCAGTGGCCGGAAGCGAGTCTTGCGTCAAACGCGGTTAGAACTACTGCATGAGATGCTGGCCCATCCTGCACACATCTATTGGCTCGATGTCATGTTTGGAAAGAAAATGACTTCGAACTCAACGCCACGATTCAGGAAACGCGGTGGGAAAATCGGTCGTCTCATGCTGCGGAGACGATCGACTGAACGGGCGACTATTGCGACGCTTTTGAAGCGCTAAACAGGATTGGTTGACGACTTTTTTTGTTGGTTGTTTGTATACCCTTTGGCGAATTCCTCCAATCGAGTCCCGACCACCCCAACAGTCTTGCGTGTCTGATCCGCTCAGGGGTACATTGTCAACATGTCTTGAGGGGGCGTCAATTACGAGTGTTTGAGCGTCGGCTGAGGGCTTGGTCATGCGATTTCAGATGTTGTTGATTCTCTTTGTGCTGATTGGCGGAGTCGTTATTGCTGGCGATTCTGATGAGGCTAAGGTGATTGCAAAAATTGAATTGCTGGGTGGTAAAGTCACGAGATACAAGACAATGCAGGGAAGTCCGGTGACTGAACTTGATTTCCGAGAAAGCACGAAGTTTAACGAAAAGTATCTGCACCAGCTCAGGGTCTTCAAGAACTTGAGGTTGCTGTTTATCGAGGGGGTCAAGATCACAGACACCGGTTTGACCGAAATCAGCGAACTCCAGCGGTCGCTTCCGAATTTGAATTTGTACTATGACGATCCCCAGGAGTCTCCCGCGATTGCGGAAATCGAGAAATTGGGAGGAGAATTAAATCGAAATAACGAGTTGCCGGGTTGTCCTGTGATTGGCGTTTCCTTTTTTGAAGGACACCGTGAAGGCAATAGAAAGTTTGACGACAAACAGGTGCATCTGTTGGATGCGTTCACGCGCCTGATTGATCTCAGTATTCCGTATGCGGGAATCACGGATGACGGATTGAAGGAAATGAAACGGCTGAAGAATCTGAGGTCTCTGGATCTTTCAGCCACTAAAATTACTGATGCAGGCGTGCAGGAAATCATTAAAGCCAAAGACCTGTCCAATCTCAAACTGAGTTGGACCGGAATCACGGATGTGGGCCTGAAAAAACTCAGTGAACTGAAAAACTTGGAGTCACTGGAATTTGCAAGCAACTTCATTAGCGACGCCGGTTTGACGAAACTCAAGGAGTTCACCAAACTGAACGACCTGAATCTGGGTTTCTGCAGGATCATCAGTGATGCAGGCGTGAAGGAAATCGCCCAAGCCAAGAATTTAACACGTCTCTACCTGCACCATATTCCTGGAATCACGGATGCAGGAATGAAGGAACTCAAGGAACTGAAGAACCTCACGCAACTCGAACTCTTTAAAACCGGCATCACTGATGCCGGCTTGAAGGAACTGAGTGACATGAGGAACCTCAAGTATCTCAATATCGGCAATTCGAAAGTCGGCGATGCCGGACTCAAACATCTTGGCGGATTGACGAATCTGGAAAGACTCTCCATGGGTGGCCCTCAAATCACGGATATCGGTTTGCGGGAAATCAGTGGTTTGCAAAACTTGAGTCACATTTCAATGTGGGGCAGTTCGATTACAGACGTGGGATTAAAGGAACTCCGTGGTTTCAAGAAACTGCGAACACTGTCTCTTGGTGGCACCGGCGTCACGGATGCTGGGCTGAAAGAACTCACCGAATTCAAAAGTCTGACGAGCCTCAACCTCAGCCAGACAAATACGACGATGACAGGCATCAACCGACTCAAGAAATCTCTGCCGAACTGCGAGATCGAAAGATCGGACCCGTGAACGGTTCCGCTCATCGAGTCCACTTCCTCCATTTCCAACCTTTGGCCACCTCCGTCATTGAGAATGCGGTGCTTTCAATGTTGTGCAATCGGTTGGACCAGAGGGCCCAAGGAGATCAAGGATTCTGTCGTGGTTGCGATTCGGTCTTGGCAACACGAAAGCCAATTCTGGAAATCCCTGGGTAAGCTCGGTTGGCGTTTCGACTTCCGGACTGTCCTGAAACGACGTTCGATTCCCACGAGCCCCCTCGGATGGTCCAGTATTTTTCCCGACCCTCTTTCTCGTATTGGTAGCCGCGTGGATCGACTGTCAAGGTTCCTCGACCTTTATAGACTCCGCCGTTTTGAAAATCCTCACACCATTCGCCGACATTCCCGTGCATGTCGAAGAGGCCGAAACTGTTGGCACCGTATGAGCCGACAATCGTAGTGCATTTGTGATGCGGCGCTTTCTGTGGACCTCCCAAAGCACCTTCCCCGAGATTCGATTCACTGCCATCACTTCTCGCACCGAAATGAAATGGGGTCTGCGTTCCCGCCCGGCACGCGAATTCCCATTCCGCTTCCGTGGGCAGGCGGTAACCGAGCCCACCGAGGACTCGAACGGTTGCAGATTGAATGGACGACTGGTCGCCTCGCCGAACCTGTGACAATTCGTTGAATTGTGGCAATCCTTCCAGAGCGGATAGCTTGTTGCAGAATTCTACCGCGTCAAACCATGATACGCTTTCCACAGGCAGACGTGTTGTGTCCAGTCGCGCCGTGAACGACTTGCCTTTCCCCGTCTCGGAGAAAAAGCTGGGATTTCGTCCCATCACAGTCATCCATTGATCCTGCGTCACTTCGAACCGTCCGATCGAGAATGGCTTTGTGAGCTGCACTTTGTGCCGTGGACCTTCATCTTCACCAGCGTAGTACTTGTCTTCTTTGGTAACATGCGCGAGTTCGACATCACTGCTGCCCATAATGAACTCACCCGACGGAATGAGTTGCAATATCATTCCGATCGAATTCTGAGACGTGATTTTTTTCCCCAAAGACTTTGCACAGGCCGCTTGCGCCTTCTGCGCGTCCTCCGTTGATCGGGCATGTGTGGCGTCAAAAGTAACAAGCGGACTTGGGGATACGTTGGGCTCAGGCGCGCCGTACAGTGACAGCGAGAGCGCCGTCGCGATCAAAAATGTCTGTTGAAACATCAGGCACACCCCCTGGCTGAGGTCAGTTCGAACGGAAAGGCGTCAATGAATTCGTGAGGCCCAGGCCCGTTTCGATATTGAGTGCGCAGAATGTACTGGCAAAAGTTGCCCGCAGGATCAGTCGGCCGGCCTCATCGCATGAGTGCCAGCAATTCCTCGGCGGTGAGACGTCCAGTGGTATCGGTTCCTTCTAATAGACTATCCGCCAGATCGCGTTTTGTGGCATGCAAGTCGAGGATCTTGTCTTCGATCGTGCCACGTGTAATGAAGCGATAGATTGTGACCGGCCGTAATTGCCCCAGTCGGTGCGCGCGATCAGCAGCCTGATCTTCAACAGCCGGATTCCACCAGGGATCCATGTGCAAGACGTAGTCGGCGGCCGTAAGATTCAAACCCGTTCCGCCAGCCTTCAGGCTGATCAGGAAGACATCGCCGCTGCCATTCTGGAACGCTTCGACACTTCGTTTCCGCTCCGAAACGGGCGTTGATCCATCAAGGTATTGATATGCGACGCCTTTGCGATCGAGTTCGGCCCGCAGGATGGAAAGGTGATCCACGAATTGACTGAAGACGAGCGCTTTGTGCTTGTTCTCGAGCAGCTCGTCAATGGTTTCGGAAAAGGCGGTCAGTTTCGCGCCAGGCAAATCACAGCCGGGCAGCAGGAGACTCGGGTGGCAGCACGCGCGTCGCAGTCGCATGATTTCAGCCAGGATGCGGAGCTGCCGGCCGCGGGCGTCCGCGTCGGATGTCAACTGTTCCACGGCCCGTTTTCGGGCGGCTTCGTAGAGCAACGCCTCTTCGTCGGACAACGTTACCGGAACCGTAACTTCGATCCGTGGCGGTAGTTCGCTCAAGACTTGCGTTTTCGTGCGTCGTAACAGGAATGGCTGGACCAATCGTTTGAGTTGTTGACGCACTTCGCGGTTCTGATCGCGTTCAATCGGCAGAGCGAACCGTTGCTGGTATTGTTCGATCGAACCCAGCAGTCCCGGGTTGATGAATTGAAATAAGTTCCAGAGCTCGCCCAGGTGGTTCTCAATGGGTGTGCCCGTCATGATCATCCGGAAATCAGCAGTCAGCGACATTGCGGCTTGTGAACGCTTCGTAAGCGTGTTCTTAATGGCCTGTGCTTCGTCCAGAATCGCGGTGTGCCAATGGACGGCTTGCAATCGCTCGGCCTCGTTGTGCAATAATCCATAGGTTGTAATCACGACGTCGCGCGGCCCTAAATTCGTCAAGAAGGTGTCGCGATTTCCTGATCCAAACACTCGGGGATTCAAGGTCGGCGCGAAGCGCCGCAGTTCCGCTTCCCAGTTGAAGCAAACCGATGTCGGCGCGATGACCAACGCGGGGCCGTCAGCTCCGCGATGGAGCAGAAGGGCGATCGCCTGCAGCGTCTTGCCCAGACCCATGTCATCGGCCAGACACGCGCCCGCTCCCCAGTGAGACAACCGACAGAGCCAGCGAAAGCCTTCGACTTGATAGTCTCGCAGCTCGGCGTTCAACGTCGATGGGACTTCGACCACCACATCACCGGCTTCGCGGATCCGTTTCAGACAGGCTTTCCAATGCTTGTCGGCCTTCAGTGTACACCATTCGTCGAGATCTCCGAGGACGGCGGCGCGAATCTGGGGAAATCGCAGCGCGTCGTTCTTCTGCTCGCCAAACGCGGAGAACTCCGCCACACGCTGTCGCAAACGCTCGGTGAGAGCCAGGAATCGACCATCGCTCATCCGAATGAATCGGCTGGGACTGGCCGACACCAATTCCATGAGTTTCAGCAGATCGAGTTGCAGGGCGTCGTTGACCACGAGCTCGCCCGTCGCGGCGAACCAGTCGTGATCGCGTTCAATGCGAACTCGCATTTGCGCCGCATCGGCCGAACCGGCGACACGCAATGATTCACCCTGGGGCCAGTGGATAATCAGTTGGTTCTGTTCACGGAGTCGTTCGATTTCCAGCAGCATTTCCAGAGCTTCGACCGCGGAGGCGAATTCGAACGGCGACAGCTTGCCATCCGAAACATTCGCCAGAGCCGGGCACGCAGCGACAATCTCGTTGGCGAGTTTCGTTTCACGTTTCAGGTCGCGGCGTGTGGAGACGGATTCGCCGAGCATTTCGGAGAAGACGGTTGCTCCGCCTTGTCCTGGAGCAAAGAACGGCCCCTGATCTCCGAAGGGTTGCACGAAGAACTCAGCCCGCACGCCGGCGTGAAAGGGCAGCAGATGTAAATGCGGACGGGCCTCCGCAGTTAATTTCTTGACGTTTGTATCCGCGGTAGCTTCGGCGAAAGCGACATCTGATTGCACAGACAGCACTGACGAAAGCGATTTGGCGGTCGCCAGGACTTCGGCCTCACCACTCAGGGGAACGTCGATCGCGCCCTGCAGAACATCGGCCATTTTGAGTTGTTCGTCAGTGAAAGACACCACAACGACTCTTTGGGCGCCATCTTTCAGCAGGATGATGTTGTCGCCTTCCAGAGGGCTCGGTTCCAGCTCCAGTCTCAGGCTGTTGCCTTTCTTGCGAATGACCAGTTGAGGTCGTTTGGAGGCGATTTCGATCGGCTGAGTCCGATTGCCGGGCGTGAAAACCAGCGGATGTCCGATCAGAGCCAGCAGCCCACGATCATCATCAAAATGGTACACCGTATCGGTGTACCGATAATAGCCGGTCGAGACTTCCGACTGTTCGATGCACTTGCAGATATCGCGATCTTGCTCGGTCAGAAACACGAACTCTTTTTCTTTGTTGTGATGATAGAGTCGTTCCAGGGAAACCGGCCGCCCCTTTGTCCAGGCGCCGCTCGATCGTTTTTGGATGATGGGACGCAGTTCGGCGGACCACCCGTCTTTTCGAATGTCGACGTTCAGTTCCCAAATCATTCGCTCATCAAAGCCAGTGGCTGTCGCTCCGGATTTGTCGCGTGTCGACTTGCCGTTGGCGATCAACCGCAAGGATTCCAGCTTTCGCTGCCACAACGAAACTTGCTGAATCCAGGACCGCATGGGATGTGTCCCAAGTTGTGCATGCCGCTGTCCTTGCAGAAACTTGTTTTCACTGGCTTTCGACCCGGCTTGTGATGCGTCCTCAAGGAGTGCCACCAGCCATTCCAAACCGAGCTTCTGATAATCTGAAATATCTGGCGCGAGTGGCTTCGACCAATCAAATTTCTCTTCAGGAAGGAACCATTGACCGACATGTGCCGCAATGGCTTTGCCCAACGGTGACGCGTATTCAACTCGGCCCGACAAAATGGAGTTCAGATCGGTTTTGGAACTCGCGTTAGGGGCATCCGCATAGAGGACAGCGAAAGCGACGATTTCAGGAATCAAACGCAGGGCGACCGGCCATTAAACCCGGGCGCCTTCACAAAGCGTCTTTAACGCGCTCCGAGACTTCGGATCATTCTTACGGAGCAACAGCAACATTTGCATCAGCCCTGGCAGCGGTGCCAACACGGCATTGCGCTTCCCGGTTGTTTTGCGAAGCTGGCTGGTCACTTCGCTAAACGCGGTTTCGGCTGGATCATAGTCCGCGGTGAGAAATGCCAGGCAGCCGGCAGCCAGTTTACTGTGAGGTTGGTTGGCGTCCGCCATCTTCCGCAGTCCATTCAGATCCCCGCGCGCGGCGTGCAATTGAACCCAGGCGTCGCGCATGGCTTCAGACAGTTTGGCTTGCGAGAATGCGAAGGGATCGAACAGTTCCAGCGCCGTCGGCGAACCCTTTGCCGTTTGAATCGCTTGATGTACGGCATTCACGAGCACTTCCGGTTTTAATGCGTCTGGTGTGCGTTCAAACAGGTCGGCATCGAAGGGACTCAGCAGTCCGAGATCTGATTGCTGAGGCGCAAACTCGGTGAGCTTTTGCTTCGCCGCCGTGAAATCCGTCACGTCGCCACGATAAAATGCAATCCGAGCTCGATGACGCGCGTCCAAAAGCAATTGTTCCTGGGAACGCCAGCCACCCAGATTCGACTGCATTTGACTGTTCAGCTTGTTGAGGGAATTCGTAATCAGTTGGAAGTTGTTGCTACGAATGGCCTGTTGCACACCAAAGTCCTGGGCGGACGGCGCGATCAACACCTGGTTCAGGCGAGAGTCCTTGATGTTCACCAGATTTCGGACGCTCATTTCCGTCAGTTCAGATTTGACGATCGCCTGAGTCAGCGTGCCGCTCTTTGTTGCGGCAGTTCCCCAGCCGCATTCTCGGATTGCAATGGTCAGAGTACTGAGATCAACCTCTTTATGGCTGAGTGCAAGGATTTGCAGCAGCTGTTGGCTCAGGGGGGATAGCTTCCGATAGATTCCTTCTAAATTCAACTCACTCATTGAGTCACTCCCTTGCCTGAATGTGATTGCAGAAGCCTCATCTGCCGCATGATTCGCGGGAAGATGTTGGTCAGATTCCAGTCGAATAGACCGTAGTAATTTGACTCGTCGAGTCGGACGTTTCGACGCACAATGTCCAACTCGAAGAGTCAGGAATTCTGGGTCGAGACTTTTCTCTGATCCCCTGTAAGATAGAAAATCGCGGACAGAAACAAAAGCGTTCGAAACCCAGCCAGGCGATTTGACCTCAAGTATTCTCGCACTGTTCGTGATTGGATTGCATGACTCCAGGAAGCGAATACTCCTGGAAATTGCTCAGCGGGTTCCAGGGCAGGGACTTGAATGTCAAGGCAGGTCTCAATAGGATTATGAAGGTTTGTGAGTCTCACGACGAAGGTCGAGCGAATTTGCAAAGCAGCGAGTGATACTTTGCGCCGTTCACCGTGTTGTCGCTGGATTCGTGAGGATTCAGGCTTTTTCGGGCAGTCCTCGCGCGAAGTCACGACTTCAGCTACGAGGAATTTCGCTTCTGAAAAAGGGGGAGTCGGCGGATCTATACCGCGCACGTTTAAGAATGAGTCGTTTGATCGCGGGGATAAGTCTTGAAAAAGGCTCATTCGTGGCCGCGAACAGTATAAGTAGTGGACGGCTACAGTACGGGTTATCATGGAGGAAACCTGAATGACGAATCGACTCGGAGGCCTGACTTTAGCTGCGGCCAGTGTTTCGGCTGGCCGCATCCCAATCCACTTCCGTCCCAGCCAGCCGCTCGCGGGGAGTGTCACTTCAGACCCCGAGATGTTGCGGCTGCATCTGAAGCATGCCAGTCTGAAACTGTTGCGGGACTTCGATCAACTGCTGTGCCTGGAAGGCTTGCACGGCGTCGAACACCTGCCGCACCAGATCGAAACTGTGCGTAAAGTCTTGCGACATTTTCGAGGTCGCGTGCTGCTGGCCGATGAAGTCGGGCTGGGAAAGACGATTGAAGCCTGCTTGCTCTTGCGGGAATATCTGCTGCGAGGGCTGGCTCGGCGGGTTTTGATTTTGGTTCCAGCGCCCCTGGTTTCGCAGTGGGAAGAGGAACTGCGACTGAAATTCGGTCTGGAGTTCACCGTGGCCAGCCACGGCGCGCAGGCCGAGCAACCGGACTTCTGGACGAGTCACGATCGGGTCCTGACGTCGCTCAGTCTGGCCAAGAGTGGAAAGCGGGCCGAGCAAGTCGCCGCCGCCCCCTGGGATCTCGTCATCGTCGATGAGGCTCATCATTGTAAGAACAGGACGACGAAAAACTGGCAGCTGATAAATTCATTGCAGCGTCGGCATATGTTTCTGTTGACCGCGACTCCGGTTCAAAACAATTTAATCGAATTGTACAACTTGCTGACACTCCTTGAGCCGGGGCATTTGCGTACTGAGGTCGATTTTAAGAAGCAATATATCCAGCGGGGAAACCCGCGAGACCCGCGAAACCGTGAGCGGCTCCGATCATTGCTGGGTGAGGTGATGATTCGGAACACGCGCAGCCTGGTGCAGATGAACCTGCCGCCACGCTACGCCCAAACCATCCAGGCACGTCCTGGTCAACAAGAGTCGCAATTATATACCGGGCTGGCAGAGTTTCTACGGGAACGCATGCCTCAGCGACCGGGTACGAACGACGCGACAGTCTTGGATTCAACAGTCGATCCTGCTGACATTGGACCGACTGCTGAGACGGGAAGCAAGAAGAAGGGCAAGGTCAAGAAGCAATCCGGCAAGCCGCTGACAAGAATGCAGCTTTCCGCCCTGCTGGCGGCCCAGGGAAGCCACCCTGCAGCCTTGCGGCACTCATTGGAAGGCGTCGCCGAAATCGATCCGCAGGCACGGCGTCTGGTCGAACAGGCCGAATCGATCACTCGTTCGGCCAAGGACGACAAACTGCTGGAATTGATCGAGCAAAGCCGCGGTCATAAGATCCTCATCTTCGTCAATTTCTTGCGAACAATGCACCGCCTGCAGGAACTGTTCAAACAAATCGGAATTTCATTTACCACGTTTTCGGGAGAACAGACGAGTGCTCAGAAGGACCAGGCGGTCGCGGATTTTCGTGATGGCGTACCGGTCATGCTGTGTACCGATTCCGGAGGCGAGGGACGCAATCTGCAATTTGCCGACACATTAGTGAACTACGATCTTCCCTGGAATCCGATGCAAATCGAACAACGCATTGGGCGCGTGCATCGGATCGGCCAGACGCGGGAAGTCTTCGTCTTCAATTTGTGTACCGCCGGCTCGGTCGAGGAGCGAATCTTGAAGTTGCTCCACGAGAAGATCCGGATGTTTGAACTGGTGGTTGGCGAGGTCGGTTCGATCTTGGGCAATCTTGAGGACGGCGAGGAGTTTGAAACGCTCGTTCTCAATCTATGGCTCAAGGCCGGTGACGATCGCGAATTGGACGATTCCTTTGACGCCCTGGGCCACTCGCTACTCGATGCTCAAAAAGAGTATCTTGAAACGAAAGAATTAGACGAAGCCCTGTTTGGAGATGATTTCGAATGAGCCACAATCAACTCCATTCGGAGCCCAATCACGACACGAACAGCGGTGAATCGGTATCGGCCGAGTTGTGTGGTTTCGCCACCTCACTGTTGGAACAGTGCGGCGGAGTCGTCGATTGGGAACGCCCGGACGAAGCTGGGATGGCCGTGCTGCCGGAATCGGTCGCGCGGTTGCTCGGCGTCGGGGAAATCGCGCCGCTGACGACACATCAAGAACCCGGAGCGATCTGCATCAGTCTGGCCTCGGAGTTTCTCGATCTGGCGCAAGTCGTACTCGAATCGCAGGTCGCTCGTGTGGGGGCTTTCAGCATCCCTGATCACTACTTGAAGAAAGGTGATTTACAAGAAGCTGTCGATCGTGCGTTCACCTGGCACAATGCGCGGGTTCGAATTCGTGCAATGGGGCCGAAAGAGATCGAGTATCACTCCTGGTGCTTTTTCGCGTCACTGAAATCGGAGGACGTGTGGGAATCCCGATTGAATGTGACGATCAACGCGGAATCCCTGGTCCGCGTCGACCTGCCCGACGTTTTGAGTTTGCCGGACCTCAAATCTTCCTCTGACCCGGCTGCCGTTAATCCTCAGCGAACGTTTGAAGACGCAGTCAAGCTGTTGCAAGCGAACGTGCCGGTTGCAGCTGCGAATTTCATTTCCCGAATGGAAGGTCGGTTGGAACGGGATCGTAAGCGGCTGCGGGATTATTATGGGGCTCTCAGCCGCGAAGCAGGATCGTCGAAACGCCGTACCGCGACACCTCCAAATCCGGAAGAAATCGCGGCTCGCGGGCGTGCCGTCGATCTTGAATTGGACCGGAAGCTGTTCGAGTTGAGAGATCGCTATCAGATGGAGGCCTCGCTGCAGCCAATCGCTTTTATCGGACTGCGCTTAAATGTGCTGGCCGTAGAATTGATTGTGCAGCGTAAACGAGCCGAGCGGATGATTCACATCTATTGGAATCCGCTCACCAAGCGGCTCGAACCGTTACGGTGTTCGCATTGTGGTCAGGGAACTTATTCCGTGGCCTTCACGGACGAGGATGTGGCACCACTTTGTGTCAACTGTCATCATTCGAGAGGCTCTGACAACCGAACGGTTTCAAAGGCCGTAGCGGTGATTCCCGGCCGGTAGAGATTGGCCAACGACGCTGAATTGGGGTCGGGTGTTCAAATTTCACATTTGG
>JAQGHT010000730.1 GCA_028291565.1 Planctomycetaceae bacterium
TTGTGGAAAAAGGTTGCCCCCAAGCTTTCAGCCGGACGTGTGCAATCGGTCGCGGTGCGGTTGCTGGTTTCTCGAGAACTGGAACGCCTGGCGTTTAAAAAGGGTACTTACTGGGACCTGAAGGCCACGCTGGAAACGGCCGCGCAAGCCCGGTTTTCGGCCGATTTAGCCTCGGTCGGCGGCCGGAAGATCGCAGCCGGTAAGGATTTCGACGAGCACACCGGCAAATTGAAGCCGGGGGCGGATGTCTTACTCCTGGATGAAAAGACAGCCAAAGATCTGCAAAGCCGGATTGAAAAGGGCGACTGGCTGGTCGCGTCTTTGGAACAACGTCAGCAGGTGCGACGTCCCTATCCACCATTTACAACAAGTACGCTGCAACAGGAATCCAACCGCAAATTAAGTCTGTCGGCCCGCGATACGATGCAGATCGCTCAGCGACTGTACGAAGACGGCTACATCACTTACATGCGAACGGACTCGGTCAGTTTGTCGAGCGAGGCCATGACTGCGGCCAGAGGTTGTGTGAAGGACCGCTACGGCGATCTGTATCTCAGCCCCGAACCGCGACAGTTTGCGACCAAGTCCAAGGGTGCTCAAGAGGCACACGAAGCGATTCGTCCAGCCGGAACGGAAATGAAGACGGCAGATGAATTGGGTCTGACCGGCCGCGAAGCCAAACTCTATTCCTTGATCTGGATGCGAACCGTTGCGACGCAGATGGCCGAAGCACGGCTGCAGTTTGTCACAGCAATTATTCAGGCCGGTGACGCGGAATTCCGCGCCACGGGACGGCACGTCGAATTTCCGGGCTTCTTCCGAGCCTACGTCGAAGGGGTCGATGATCCCGAAGCCGCGCTGGATGATCAGGAAGCGGCCCTCCCGCCGCTGAAAGAACAGGAAAAATTGGCGGTTCAGACCGTCGACCCGTTGAGCCACGAAACGAAGCCGCCAGCACGGTTCACGGAAGCCACTCTGGTTCAAAAACTGGAAGCGGAAGGGATTGGACGTCCGAGTACGTATGCCAGCATTATCAGTACGATCCAGGATCGAAATTATGCGGTAAAGACCGGCAATCAATTGATTCCGACCTTCACCGCGATGGCCGTCACAAGGTTGCTCGAACGGCACTTCCCGCAACTGGTGGACCTGACCTTCACGGCGAAGATGGAACAGACGCTGGACGATATTGCGACCGGCGAAGCCGAGCGATTGCCCTATCTGCGCGCGTTCTACTCCGACCAGAATGGCCTGGAAAATCAGGTCAAAACGCACGAAGAGGAAATCGACCCACGTACGGCCTGTACACTCGAGTTTGAAGGTCTCGACTCGAAAATCAGAATCGGCCGATTCGGCGCTTACGCGGAAAAAATCACAGGTGAAAATGAAGAATCTTTGAAAGCGTCGTTGCCGAGCGATCTGACGCCGGCCGACATCACCAACGAAATGGTCGAGGCGCTGCTGCTCCGGAAACAACTCGGGCCACAGGCGCTTGGAGAGGACGAGGAGACCGGCGAACCGATCTATGTGATGACTGGCCCCTATGGCACTTACCTGCAACTGGGACTGGCTAAAGAAGAAGGAACTAAACCGAAGCGTGTTTCAGTTCCGAAGAACATTCCCATCGATCAACTCACTCTCCAAATCGCTAAGGATTTGATCAATCTCCCCAGGAACCTCGGGAAACACCCCGAGACCGGCAAGGTGGTCAATGCCGGCGTGGGCATGTACGGACCTTACGTGCTGCACGATAAAAAGTATAAGTCAATTCCCAAAGAACAAAGCGTCCTGACAATCAGCATGGACGAGGCCGTTGAGCTGTTGAAACAGGTCAAAGGCCGGACCGTGGTCGCTCCACTAAAAGAGTTGGGCAATCACCCCACCGACAATCAGCCGATCGCAATCTACGAAGGTCGATACGGTTCTTACGTCAAACACGGCGATAACAACGCGACACTGCCCAAAGACCGTTCGATCGACGAAGTCACACTTGATGAAGCACTCATCTTACTTGCCGAGCGGGCGGCCAAAGGTCCGGTCAAAAAACGCGGCCGGACAGCGAAAAAGTCAGTGACGTCCGTCGCGAAAAAGACGACACCAAAAAGCGATTCGGAAACTCCCAAGAAGTCGGCCAAGAAAAAGGCGGCAACCAAAAAGACCGCCGTCAGCACGGACGCGACGATCGCGGCCAAGGATGATGGAGTACCCGCAACTCCCGAATCTAAGCCGTCCGCACCAGAGTCGAAAACATAGGCGTTCGCCAAACGAAGACCTGACCCCGATCACGCTGTAGGATGGCCGGCCTCGGCCGTCTGAGTTTTCGCTAGGTGCAGATACAGTCCGTAGTCAAGTACAGTGAAATTCTGCTTTGCAGTGTGAACGTTTTCATTCAACTCAGGCTCCGAAGACGCGACGGCCGAGGGCGGCCATCCTACAAAAGATTTCTGCCCACGGACTCTCTGTCCGGGCCTTAATTCGCGATCAAATCCTCGCAGGGAGCACTCCATTACCGTGGCGACGGAAATCGAAATCCTCGCGGGGCCGGCGGGTTCGGGCAAGACCGACCAACTGCTCAGTCTCTATCGGAAAGCCCTCGTCGCAGGCCAGGCCGCCCAAACTCCTGGCCGAACTCTTTGGCTCAGTCCCACCCTCCGGATCTGTGAACAGGTTCGACGAAGTTTGACCGACCCCCGATTACCGGTCGTGTTGGCCCCCCAGGTCTTCACATTTGATGGATTCGCGGATCGGCTGTTGGAATTCTCCACCGACGTCATGCGTCCTTTGCCCCCCGTCATGCAGCGAGTCCTCGCGCGGCAGATCATCGCCAGTCAACTGGCCGCCGGACGGATTCAGCACTTCGCGGGAATCGCACGGACATCCGGGTTTCTCGATGTCGTACTGAGTTTGATCTCGGAATTGAAACGGGAAGAGGCCTGGCCGGAAGATTTTTCCGACGCCTGCCACAAACGCGGGATGCGACGTGCCGACCAGGAGCTGGCGGGCATCTACGAAAAATATCAAGAAATCCTGCATCGCCATCAACGCTATGACAGTGAAGGCCGTTTCTGGTCCGCTCGAGATCGCCTCGCCAAACAGGATTGGCGACCTTTTACCAATTTCGAACTCGTGGTCGTGAATGGGTTTAGTGATTTTACACACACTCAATATGAAATCCTGATGATGTTGGCCCAACGCGCCCAACACATGGCCATCAGTCTGCCGCTTGAAGAGCCATTGGATCGAACCGACTTGTTTGCCAAGCCCCAGGTCGCATTAAGCAGATTGCAAGCAGCGTTGAAATGCCGTGTCATTCATCTGCCAAGTCCCCAGCCGGAACACCATCCCGGGACCACTGAATCCAGTATTGATCAGATATCCACAAAACTGTTTTCGAATCCACGCAATTTGAAACGATCCAAACTGGCCGTCGGGATCGAGGTTCTAGCCGTCACGGGCATGACGGGCGAAGTCCGCGCGGTTGCCGAGCGAGTCAAACGACTATTAGTGAACGATACGCCCGCAAGAAGTATTATTGTTGCCTTTCGTCCGTTGCAAAGTTACGCCCCCCTGGTTCGTGAAATCTTTCAGAACGCGGGCATTCCCTTTCACTGCGACGCGCCTGAAGCCCTGCATCATCAACCAATTATTAAAGCCCTCCTTTCAGTCCTGCAATTGGAATTGGAAGACTGGCCCTTCGACCGCTTGTTGGCGGTCCTGAATTCTGGCTGGTTTCGGCCGGCTTGGTCCGAATGGGATCCCGATTGGGTTCCCCGCCACGTTTCAAAAGTCTTGCGTCAGGCCAAAATTCCGGAAGGCCGATCGATCGTCATCGAAACTCTCCGTAAGGCGGCCGTTCGGCAAACCGAAGCTGCTGTGGAAACTGGCGTAACACCGGGTGCGACTGATTCCAGTGACGTGGAACAGGAAGTCATCGAACCGAATTTACTGGCCAATGCGGCCAAATGTCTGGAACGGCTGTCGGACGTACTGGTCCCAATTCGTCAAAAGACCGACGCTCGTACCTGGGCCGAATGTCTGACCCGGCTGGCACGTGAATTGGGGATTGCCGACATTCACGAGCAACTTGACGGTGCTGACGCAAAAGCGGCCTGGAACGCGTTTCAAGATCTACTATTTCTCGCTGCAGGAACTGAAGAACTCCTGGACACTCCTCGGCAAAAACTGGAACTCGCAGACTTTACGCAATCTCTGACGGACCTGTTGCAACACCAGACGCTGTCTGTGTCACATAGAAGTAGTGGACTTGTAGAAGTTGTCGATGCGGCCCAGGTTCGTGGCCTGAATGTGCCCTATCTCTTTCTTGGCGGTTTAACCGAAGACAGTTTCCCAGCCCGCGGTGGCGACAGTTTTTTATACAACGAAGCCGATCGTCTGGAACTCAACAAACAGGGATTAACTCTAGGACAGCGTTCGGCTCAGACGCAAGCCGAAATGTTGCTGTTTTACAGTATCGTGACACGCGCTGCGTGGCAGCTGATCTTGAGCTATCCGGCCGTTAGCCTTGATGGACAACCGCTGTCTCCTAGTCCGTACCTGACGGCCTTGTGCGACTTGTTTGAACCAGGTGCGGTGAAATTCACCCGGCTGGAACAACTCGACCCGGTGCCTCCCATCGACGGAATGCTTAGTTCCGCTGATCTGAGATTGGTCGCCACATCTGAAGCGTTGCAACGACGGACCGAACTGCTTCAAACGCTGCATGCCCAACCGCAGGGCTGGCAGACCGTGCGAAGTATTCTGGCTGCGATTGAAATGTCGATCCATCGATTTCAGACACGCGGCTTCACCCCGTACGAGGGGATCATCACACAGACAGCAAATCTCCAGTTTTTGCGCGACAAATACGCCGCACGCCTCGAATTCAGTGCCACGCAACTCGAACGCTACGCTCAATGTCCTTTTCGATTTTTTGTATCCGATGTGCTGCATGTCCAGGAAGCCGAAGCCCCGGATCGTTTCACCGATCACGGACGACGAGGTG